>JAGQSL010000366.1:7425-8056 GCA_020439525.1 Acidimicrobiales bacterium
GCCCACGACCTCTCGGCGCTGCGGATCCTCGGCTCCACCGGCGAGCCCTGGAACGAGACGCCCTACCGGTGGTTCTCCGAGGTGGTGGGCGGCGGGCGGTGCCCCGTCATCAACATCTCGGGCGGCACCGAGGTGGGGGCGTGCTTCCTGTCGCCGCACCCGGTGCAGCCGCTCACCCCGATGACCCTCGGCGGCCCGGCCCTCGGCATGGCGGTCGACGTCTTCTCCGACGCCGGCGAGCCCGTGCGCGGCGAGGTGGGCGAGCTGGTGTGCACGAAGCCCTGGCCGGGCATGACCCGCGGCCTGTGGCAGGCGCCCGAGCGCTACCTCGAGACCTACTGGGACCGCTGGCCCGACGTGTGGGTCCACGGCGACTGGGCCCTGATCGACGACGACGGCCAGTGGTACCTGCGGGGTCGCAGCGACGACACGATCAAGATCGCGGGCAAGCGCCTCGGGCCCGCCGAGGTGGAGTCCGCGCTGGTGGCCCACCCGAAGGTGGCCGAGGCGGCGGCCATCGGCGTCCCGCACGAGGTGAAGGGCGAGGCGCTCTGGGCCTACGTGGTGCTCGCCGCGGACGTCGAAGCGAGCGAGGAGCTGCGAGCGGAGCTGGTGGCCACGGTGAGCGACG
>JAGQSL010000367.1:0-5017 GCA_020439525.1 Acidimicrobiales bacterium
ACCAGTGGTGGACCTACGACATCGACGGCGTCCCCGACGACGCCTTCCTCGCCGAAGGGGTTGACGGGCAGTTCATCTACGTCATCCCCAGCCTCGACCTCGTCGTCGTCCGCAACGGCACCTACGTGAAGGACCCCGGGCCGCCGGTGGCCGACCCGAACCTGTTCCCCGTGTACCCGAGCGGGAGCCTGGTGCCCGGCCGCGGCACCGAGCAGCCCGAGACGTGGAGCAGCTCGGCGTTCCTCGTGCCCATCGTCGAGGCGATCGAGGTCGATCCGGGCGGGTGACCGATGACCGCGCCCGCGCTCGGGTGACGAGCGCGGCGGTGGGGTATCGGGAGCCATGGACGCCATCACCATGCTCAAGGACGATCACCGGACCGTGGAGAAGCTGTTCAAGCGGTTCGAGAAGACCGGGGACCGCGCCATGGTCGAACGTCGACGGCTCGTCGACCAGATCATCGAGGAGCTCTCCGTGCACGCCGCCATCGAGGAGCAGCTCTTCTACCCGGTCACCCGCGCCACGGTGGAGGGGGTGGACGACGACGTGCTCGAAGCCGTCGAGGAGCACCACGTGGCCAAGTGGCTCCTCGCCGAGCTCGAGGACCTCGACCCCGCAGACGAGCGCTTCAAGGCCAAGGTGACCGTGCTCATCGAGAGCGTGCGCCACCACGTGGCCGAGGAGGAGGGCGAGTACTTCCCCAAGGTGCGCGCTGCGCTCGGCCGCAACGACCTGACCGAGCTGGGCGAGGCCATGGCCGACGCCAAGGCCGCCGCGCCCACCCACCCGCACCCCCGCGCCCCCGACACGCCGCCCGCCAACCTCGTGGTTGGCACCGCCGCCGGCGTCGTCGACCGCGTCACCGACACGGTCAGCGGCCTGGCGCAGGGCGGGGTGAGCGCGGCGCACGACCTGATCGCCCGCTTCACCGGCCGCCCCCGGCCCCGCACGTCGCCGAGCGGCTCGCCGACCGCCCGCAAGGTGGCCGCCAAGGTGCGCACCTCGGTCGACGAGGCCACCGAGCACGCGTCGCAGACGGGCGAGGCGACCGTTCGGGCCGCGTCGAAGGGCGCCAAGCAGACGGTCGCCGCCGCCAAGGGGGCGTCGACCTCCACCCGCCGGACGGCCAAGACCGGCGCCAAGCGGACCGTGTCGACGGCCACCGGTGCCGCCGAGCGCACGGCCGAGGCCGCCCGAGCGGCCAGCTGAGCGACCACCGGAGGACCGATCGGTCCCGGAGCCGGGAACGGTGTGGGCGACGCTTGGCTCCGGTCGCCCACACCGTTCGTTGGCCCCGCCGCCTGGTGATCCAGGCGGCCGCCCCGGGGGGTGGGGCGGCCGGAAGAGGTCGAACGCTGCGGTCTCGAACGTTCAGATCCCCGGGCTGACGATCTCCTTGACAAGAACGTCAGATCGCTAGCGCAGCGCCTCGGCGATCGCCGTGAGCTGCGCCGGCGATCCGTCGGGATCCTTGACCCGGACCATGGAGGAGCCATCGAGCTGCACGATCACCTGCGGGCCGGGTCGAGGCTCGGGGAGGGTGAGGGGCATCATCGACTCGGGGGCGAGCACGAGGGTGCGCCGGCCGCCCACCTCGGTCTCGGTGATGGCGGCGCCCTCGTCGGCCAGGAGGCCGCGGAACAGGGCGTCGACGTCGATCCCCGTGGTGACGTCGACCCCGAGCAGCGTCGACGAGCCAGGGACGGCGATCTCGGCCCCGAACGTCGCGCCGCCGAAGGGCGTCTCCCCTCCCGGGCGCAGCGGGTCGGGTTGGATCCACAGCGGGCGAGGCCCCTGGACCACGGCCGCCGAGCCATCGGGGAGGGCGGCGAGCGCCTCGCTGACGACGATCGGGGGTGCGGCCGTCGACAGGCCGGCCACCACCTCGCCCAGCTCGGCGACGCTCAGGTTGGCGGCACCGAGGTCGACCAGGTCGGCGCCGACCAGCACCCGCAGCTGCGCGTTCGCTTCGTTCGACGGAGCGCCGTCCGGCAAGAGGTCGAGCACCCGTTCGTCGCCGAGCGTCCGGAACTGGGCGGCGGCGGGATCGTCCGAGCCGCCCGACGCCTGGGCGGCCGCCGCCGCATCGCCCTGGTCCCAGGCGGCGCCCAGCTCCGGGGTGGCCCCGCCGATCACCCGCGTGACGCGGAGGCCGTCGGCTCGGCCGGTGGCCGGATCCTCGTAGGTGCACTCGGCGCCGCCGACCGCGTCGCCGTCTCCGGTGAGGGCCAGACAGGACCGGAACGCCAACCGGTCGGGCACGCGCCCGATGGTGAAGACGGGTTCGGCCGTGGGGTCGGTGGGCATCGACGTCGCCGACGGGTCCGACGCCAGCTCGACGCCCCCGTCCCGTTCGGACGACGGGGCGACCACGAGGGCAACCAGCCCGGCGAGGAGGGCGACGGCGGCGAGCCCGGCGACGGCGGCGCGCCGCTGCTGCTGACGGCGCCGACGGGCCCGCCCGGCCAGGGCGCGTCCTTGCAGCTCCCCCAGCGGGGGAGCCGATGCGCCCGCGAGGCGCACCAGGTGATCGAAGCCCTCGTTCAGGGCGTCGTCGTCGATGGGACGACCTCCCCGCTCATCCATCGGCCCGCTCCGCCTCGAGCGTCGGGTCGAAGCCCAGGGCGCGCAGCTGCGGCCCGAGCTTCCTGCGGGCCCGCGAGAGCGAGCTGGCGACGGTGCCCTCGGTGACGTCCATCGCCTCGGCCACCTCCTTCTCGCCCAGGCCGCCCACGTAGCGCAGGACCACGGCCGTCCGCTCGCCCCGCGGCAGGGCGGCCACCGCCCGCCACAGCTCGAGCGCCGGGGCGTCGGTCTCCACCGGCCGGATCGGTGGCAGCGACGCGAGGTGGTCCGCCTCGCGTCGGCGGCGGCGCCAGCGTCGGCGCAGCAGGTTGAGCCCCACCGTGTAGGTCCACGCGGAGGGATCGCGCGGTTGCTGCGGCGTGCCCCATCGCTCCAGACATCGGGTGATCGCCTCCGCTGCTGCTTCTTCCGCCTCATCTCGATCGCCCGCCACGAGGGCGAGCGCGGTGACCAGCCGTGGGTACGCCTCGGCGTACCAGGGCTCGAAGCCGTCGGCGTCGGTCACCTCACCAGTAGAGCCGCAGCGGCGCCGATCCCTTGACAGGTCGATCGAGATCGGACGCTCAGGTCGAGGGGGTGCCGTAGCGCGCCACCCACGCCTCGTACCAGGCGGCCACCATGGCGATGCCGTCGTCGGGTGCGCACCCGCACAGGACCAGGCTCACCTGGTTGCCTCCCAGCAGGAACTCGCCGTGGACGGTGCCGACGCCGTCCACGAAGGCGA
Source organism: Acidimicrobiales bacterium (assembly GCA_020439525.1). Lineage (GTDB taxonomy): Bacteria > Actinomycetota > Acidimicrobiia > Acidimicrobiales > Iamiaceae > Aquihabitans. The sequence continues at coordinate 3,311 of JAGQSL010000367.1, forward strand.
ACCCGTCGTCGCCGAGTCGCTGACGGACCTCGGTTCCGCGGAGGCGGCAGAGGTCGGGGAGTCGCGCCGCCACGTACGACGCCGCCGAGGGCGCGTCCCGGAACGCCAGGACCTGCACGCTCGTCGGGACGGCGCCGTCGTACTCGTCCTCGATGCCCCCGGTGTAGCCGGCCGCCTCCATGGCCTCCGCCCGTGCCGCAGGATCGGACACGTCCGATTGGATGAGGAAGTCCGCGGCCGTCGGGTACTCGCTGCGGCGCGCCGGGGGGCCGATGTCGTCAGCCGTGGCGTCCGGTCCTGGCACCGCCCCATCGCGCACCGCGGCGACGAGGTCGGTGGCGGTGGTGGCGGGACGCCAGGCACCCGGATCGATCGAGGTGCACGGCGAGTCGTCGATCGAGGCCTGGTCCAGCTCGAGGTCCGCGGCCTCGGGCCCCGCCTTGAGATCCGGTGCGCCGGCCGGTGCGGGCTCGGTCCCATCAACGGCCGCGGTCGCCTCGGTGCGGGTGCGGTCGGTGCGGGTGCCCAGCACCGACCAGCCCATGAAGCCGAGCACGGCCACCACGAGCAGGCCGACCCCGACGACCAGCGCGCGCGAGGTCTGGGGACCCGGCCCCGTGGCCCGAGGGGGCTCGGCCGGCGGTCCCCAGGCGGGGCCATCGTCCGCCCAGGTCGAGGGGCCCGGCACCGCGCCGGCCGGCGGCGGGGGCGCGACGGGCGGCGGAGGAGGTGGCGACGTCAGGCCCCCGTCGGCCGGCCCCCAGACCATCGGTGGCGGGGTCGAGCCCGCGTCCGCCCCGTGCGCCTCGTCGTCGCCCATCTCGTCCGCCTCCTCGATCGTGGGGTGCACCCATCGGCACCCGGGTCGACGACGTGAGCGGTGGCAGGTCGTTCGGGGTGACGATGTGTCGCGACCACCCGAACGGGTCGGTGGGAGTGCATGACCGACGCGCTGCACCGCTTGGGGCGGGCGGCGGCGTCCCACCCGTGGCGGGTCATCGCCACGTGGGCCGGGGTGGTACCGCCAGACCCGCCGCCCCGGTGAGATCGGCCCGGCGGTGATCACCGGCCACATCGACTCCCGGTCGGGCCCGGTGGTGTTCTTCCGCCTTCGCGACCTCGTGGCCGGCGACGAGATCGTGGTCGAGTCCGCCGACGGCGATCGCCGCTCGTTCGTCGTCACCGCCACCGGCCAGTACCCGAAGGGAGAGCTGCCGGCCGAGGTGTTCGGCTTCGGCGCGCCGGTCCCCGAGCTCCGGCTGATCACCTGCGGTGGCAGCTTCGACCGCAGCAGCGGTCACTACCTCGACAACCTGGTGGTGTACGCCCGCGCCGCCTGAGCGCGCCGACCGCCGCCGCGGTGAAGGCGAGCGCCGGCGTCTGGCGCATGCGAGCCTGGCCGGCGATGTTCCTGCTGCGCTTCGACATGCGTGCGCCTGCGTTCGGCGCGCCCACCACCGAGCTCTACCCGGCGGCGCTCGAGATGGCCGCGTGGGCCGAGAACCGCGGGGCGCTGGCCGCCGTGGTGTGCGAGCACCACACGATGGCCGACGGGTACCTTCCCTCGCCGCTGATCCTGGCGACGGCGATGGCGGCGCGGACCTCGACGCTCGCCATCGTCACCGCAGCGCTCGTGCTCCCGCTCTACGACCCCATCCGCCTCGCTGAGGACCTGGTCGTGCTCGACGTGCTCAGCGGGGGGCGGGC
>JAGQSL010000367.1:5072-7399 GCA_020439525.1 Acidimicrobiales bacterium
TCGACTTCGCCGAGCGGGGCCGGATCGCCGACTCGCACCTGTCGCTGCTCCTGCGGGCCAAGGCCGGGGAGCCCTTCACCCACGAGGGCCGGCGCATCCACGTGACGCCCGCACCGGTCACCCCGGGTGGGCCGGCCGTGATGTGGGGCGGCGGCAGCCCGCCGGCGGCCCGCCGGGCGGGACGCCACGGCCTCGACTTCTTCGCTCAGGGCGGCGGGCCCGAGCTGCAGGCCGTCTACGAGGAGGCGGCCCGGGCGCACGGCCACGAGCCAGGGATGTGCATGATCCCCTCCACCGACTCCGCCACCACCGTGTTCGTCGCTCACGACGTCGACGCCGCCTGGGACGAGCTGGGCCCGCACCTGCTCCACGACGCCGTGAGCTACTCGGCGCTGAACCCCGGCTCGACCACCACGGCGAGCATCTCGCACGCCACCACCGTCGACGAGCTGCGCGCCGAGGACCGGACGCACCGCATCCTGACGGTCGACCAGGCCGTGGCGACGATCGCCGGGGGCGCGCCCCTCGCGCTCCAACCCCTGGTCGGCGGCCTCCCGCCCGAGGTCGCCTGGCGCTACCTGCGCGTCGTCACCGACGACGTCATGGCCGCCCTGGCCTGACGGGTCTCAGGCCTTGGCGACGTGGCGGGTCCACGCGTCGAAGTCGAGGTCGAGCTTCGCCTCGTCGCCCGCCAGGGCGTAGCTGGTGGCCAGGCGGTCGACCGTGCCGATGAGCGACTCGTGGCGGGGGAAGTCGGCGATCGCCTGCTCCTTGCCGCCGACGGTGAAGGGCGCCGTGGACCCGAAGGTGACCTCGCCCGAGGTCGGCGAGGTCCACGACACCGTGAACCCCTCGTCGTCACGCACCACGTCGGGCTCCGACGCGAGCACGCCGTCGACGAACGCGTCGAACGAGTCGGCCACGCCGGCGTCGCCCACCTCGACGATCCAGACGTTGTCCGGACCGCCCGGCGCCACCAGGTCGAAGGGCTCGGTCAGGCCTTCGGTGGGCTGGGTGGCGGGGTCGTAGGTGCGCCACTCGGGGGTGCGCCACGACCACAGGGCGATGTACCCGTCACCCTTGGCCACGAAGGTCCAGTTGCCCTCCTGGCGCACCTCGTCAAAGCGCTCCTGGGGCACGAACGCGTGGGTGAGGTCGGCGTAGGGGAACAGCGCCCACAGCAGCGGGCTGGCCGCCTCGTCCCAGGATGGTTGGTAGATGTGGATGCCGGTGCGCTCGTGCTGCACCGAGCGCGGCACCGAGGCCTCGCCCGTGAACCACCCGGGCTTGCCGTCGTCGGACCACGAGTCGCCCTCGGGGATGGCGCCGGAGGGGTGGGTGGTGAACACCAGGGCGCCGGGGCCGATGGTGGCCTCCCAGGTGTGGATCTGGTCGCGCATCTGGCCGAAGCGGTGGTCGACGACGGTGGCGAGCGACACCACGTCGCTGCGGAAGCCGTAGGTGTTGGCCTCGCGCAGGTGGCCGAAGTTCACGGCGTCGTGGTTGTCGTGGACGAACTGGCGGATGCGGTCGGGGTCGCCCTCGTTGACGTCGACGAGCGCCTTCACGTCGGCGAGCAGGTCGGTCTCGAGGAGGCGGAACTCGTCGGCCGCCTCGAGGCTGGCCGTGGTCATCTGCCAGAGCCCGACCGCGCCCTGCGACCACCAGAACGCCAGGTTGTCGGTGTCCTCGAAGTCGTAGCCGAACGGCGCCTCGGGGTGCGGCACGATCGGGTCGGTGCCGTCGACGAAGATGCCGTGGCGCTCGCGCAGCACCCCGGGATCGGCGGCGGTGGCGAGCTCGACGAGCACCTGCGGGTGCCGGTAGCGGGTCGATCCGGCGAAGTAGGTGGCGCTCGAGTCGGCGCCCTCGCCGTACGCCTCGTCGGTGTCGTCGAAGAGGAGCTTGAACGTGTCGAAGGTGCCCTCGCGCTCGCCGAGCTTGTCCTTGGCGTAGGTGCGCCCTCGGCTGGCGGCGTAGGTGCTCTCGTGGCAGGCGCCGGCCATGTCGAGCACGCACAGGTCGAGGGCCATGCCCGCGGCCCGCACCAGCTCGGGGTCCTCGGCGAACTCGACGAGCGTGAGCAGCGGGGCGACGTTCTTCTTCATGTACACGTGGCTGTGCCACTCGAAGAAGCCGAAGCGCGACCGCTCGTGGATCCAGTCGAGGATGGCCGGCTTGGTGCGCTCCTGGTGGTCGGCGCCGGTGAGGCCGGTCACGGTGAAGGTGCGATCGGGCATGCGCTGGCCGGCGAGGTGCTCGTTGACCAGGCCGATGATGATGTGGTTCTCGGACCAGAACCACTGGTTGTCGAGGCGGTCGGCCGG
>JAGQSL010000033.1 GCA_020439525.1 Acidimicrobiales bacterium
GCGTGGTCGAGGAGCTGCTGCTTGCGCTCCTGGCCCTGGGTGGTCAGCCGACGGTCCTCGGTCATCGCCCGGCAGCAGACCATCCCCTGACCCGGGGGTCAAGGACCGCCGCCGCTCGCCGGGCGCAGGCGCGGCGGCGTTGTGGTTGCCTGGAGCCGTCCCCCGTCCCAGGAGCACCCCATGACCGACCACCCCGCGAACCTCATCCCCGGCGCCGAGCCCACCAGCTGGGAGGGCGGCCCGGTCGGGGTGCTCGTGCTGCACGGCTTCACCGGGAACCCGGGCTCGATGCGGGCGCTCGCCGAGCGGATGGCGGACGCCGGCTTCACGGTCGACCTCCCACTGCTCCCGGGTCACGGCACGGTGGTCGACGACATGCTCGACACCGGCTGGGACGACTGGGCGGCCCACGCCGAGGCTCGCTACGCCGCCCTGGCGGCGAGGTGCGAGCAGGTGGCGGTGGTCGGCCTCTCGATGGGCGGAGCGCTCACCGCCTGGCTCGGCTCCGAGCACCCCGAGATCGCCGGGTTGGTGTGCATCAACGCGGTGGTGTCGGTGCCGCCGGGCATGCGCGAGGCGGTGCAGCAGGTGCTCGCTTCGGGCGCCGACCGCTTCGAGGGCATCGGGTCGGACATCGCCGAGCCGGGCGTGGTCGAGACGGCGTACCCCGAGACCCCGCTCGCGCCGCTGCTCACGATGTTCGATGCTGCCGACAACCTGGGCGACCGGCTCTCGCGCATCACGTCGCCGATGCTGGTCATCACCAGCCGCCAGGACCACGTGGTGCCGCCCGAGAACTCGGACCTGCTGGCCGCCGCCGTCTCCGGCCCGGTCGAGCGCCTGTGGTGCGAGCGCAGCTACCACGTGGTCACCCAGGACTACGACAAGGAGCTGGTGTTCGACGCCGCCGTCGACTTCGTCACCAAGGCGACCGCTGCTGCTTGAGGTGGGTGTGCTGACGCCCACCTCAAGTCGCTCCCCCCGTCTGCCGATCCTGTTCCCCATGCTCCGGCGCGCCTCGGCCCTCCTCTTCGCCCTCGCTGCGATCGCCGGCGCCACCGCCTGCGAGCCCGCGCCGAGCGCTCCGGCACCGCCCTTCCGCGACTCGAGCGGTGCGTCGGCCGGCACCCGCGGCTGGTTCCAGCCCGGCACCACGTGGTGGGGCGACTTCGGCGACCCGCACGTGGTGCGGGTCGGCTCGACCTACTACGCGTACGCCTCGCCCACGGGCGGCCGCTACCTGCCGGTGCTCACGTCGACCGATCTGGTCACCTGGAAGGTCCACGGGCGCTGGTCGGAGGCGGGCCCGCCCGGGCGAGCCGGGTACTCCGTCACCGGCGACCTGGCGATCCCCGCCGAGATCCGCGGGGCCACGAGCATGGGCGCGGGCACCTACGTCGACAGCGACTGGAACCGCTACAACATGAACGACGGCCAGGTGCGCGTGTCGCGCTGGGGTCGCCTCGAGCCCCAGGGCCCCTGGATCAAGCGGACCGTGTGGGCCCCGGGCGTGGCCCCGATCGGCGACACGTGGTACTCGTACTCGGCGGTGCGGACGTCGATGACCTCCGACGATCCCCACGGGTTCGGTCGGTTCTGCATCACGGTGGCCTCGGCCCGCAGCCCCCTCGGCCCGTTTCGCGACGTCAGCGGCGACACGGCGGTCCAGTGCCAGTCGACGTCGACCGATCCCGCCGGCTCGATCGACCCCTTCCCGTTCGTCGACGACGGCGCCGGCAACCAGCCCTACCTGCTGTGGAAGGCCGCCGGAAAGGTCGGCTCGCACCCCTCGGCCATCTACTCCCAGCCCCTCGACCCGGACGGGACGCTCATGGCGGGGCGCACGCCGGTGAAGCTCATCGAGACGCGCGAGGGCGGCTGGGAGGGCATGACCATCGAGAACGCATCGATGATCCGCTACCAGGGCCGCTACTACCTCTTCTACAGCGGCAACTACTCGGGCGTGCTCGACGCGACCGGCCGATCCTCGTACGCGACGGGCTACGCCATCTGCCCGCGGGGCCCTCGGGCGGCCTGCAACCGCATCACGGTGAGCAGCCCCCTCCTCGCCAGCACGAGCACGGAGTACGGCCCCGGCGGGGCCACGCCGTTCACCGACACCAGCGGTCGGCTCCGCCTCGCCTACGCCTTCTTCTGGCCCGGCGAGAACCGGACCGACCAGGGCGGCGCCGAGCACCAGCACCATCCCCGCCGGATGAACATCGCCACGCTCGAGGTGCGCGCCGACGGCACCCTCACGGCCACCCGCCGAGCGTGGCGGGCCGGCTGACCGAGCACCCGTCGGCGCCCCGTCGCCGGTCGAGGCGGCGAGACCACTAGCGTCGCCTCGGTGCGGAACCCGACAGCGATGGACGGCCGGGTGCGTCGCTGGTGGCCGGTGTTCGCCGTGGCGGCCGGGGCCCGAGGCCTGTACTGGGCGCTCGTGACCCCCCACTGGCGACCGGCGTCCGACGCCGTCCAGTACTGGGGGCTCGGCTACGCCCTGTCGAACGGCGACGGGTTCTCGATGGTGTTCCCCCAGCTGGAGATGCACCCGACGGCGTTCCGTCCGCCGCTCTACCCGGCCCTGCTCGCGCCCGGCTCGGTGCTCTTCGACGACGCGCTGTGGCCCCATCGGCTGCTGAACCTCGTGATCGGCAGCGCGGTCGCCGTGCTCGCCGGCGTGCTCGCCGCTCGCATCGGTGGTCGGCGGGCCGGGATCGCCGCCGGGCTGGTGGTGGCGCTGTACCCACCGCTGATCGCCAACGACACCGTCACGCTCACCGAGCCGCTGGCGCTGCTGCTGCTGCTCGGCGCCGTGCTCGCCGCCGACGAGCGCCGGTGGGCGCTGAGCGGCGCGGCCTGCGGGCTGCTGCTGCTCACCCGGCCGAACGGCTACCTCGTCGTCGCGATCCTCGCCCTCTGGCTGTGGCGCGCGGTGGGATGGCGCCGGGGGCTCGGCCTCGTGGGGGTCGCCGCGGTCGTGGTCGTCCCGTGGCTGGTGCGCAACCAGGTGCAGGTGGGGACCTGGCGGCTCACCACCTCCGATGGCTTCACCATCGCCGCGGTCTACAACACCCCGGCGCAGGAGGCCGACAACTTCGTCGATCCCGTCTTCTCGCCGGCGTACAGCGACCTGGACCACCGGTTCGCCCAGTTCGACGAGGCCGGCTGGAACGCCCGCCTGACCGACGAGTCGATCGAGGCGCTCAAGCACAACAAGCGCTACGTCGGCACCGTCGCCTGGCGCAACGCCCGGGGGTTCTTCGAGCTCGACCCGAGCCTCAACCGCTACCCCGAGCGCGTCGACGGTCGGCGCTGGTCGTTCCGCCAGGCCGTCTTGCCGCTGTTCTTCGTCGTCACCGTTGCCGGCATCGTCGGGTTGGCCCGGCACCGACGCGATCCGCGCGTGGTCGTCATCGCCCTGCTCACCGCGCAGTTCGTCGCCCTGTCGCTCCTGCTCGTGGCCCCGCCGCGCCTTCGGGCCCCGTTCGACCTCGCGATGGCCATCGGCGCCGGGCTCGCCATCGCCTGGGCCAACGAGTCCTGGCGAGCGCGCGCCACCTCGTAGCATCGGACCCCATGTCCGAACGCATCTCCCGCGACGACGTGGCCCACGTGGCCCGCCTGGCGCGGCTCTCGCTCGACGAGGCCGAGCTCGACACCTTCACCGCCCAGCTCGGTGCCATCCTCGACCACGCCGCCGACGTCGAGGCGCTCGACCTCGCCGACGTGGCGCCCACCTCCCACCCGTTCGACCTGGTCAACGTGCTGCGTGCCGACGCGGCGGGGCCGACCCTGGCGCCCGCCGAGGCGCTCGCGGCGGCGCCGTCGGCCGAGGACGACCGGTTCCGCGTCCCGACGATCCTGGGCGAGGCCCCGTGAGCGCCGCCGAGATCGCCGCCGCGGTCCGAGCCGGCGAGCGCTCGGCGGTGGAGGTCGCCGAGGAGCACCTGGCACGCATCGCCGAGCGCGAGGGCGCGGTGCACGCGTTCAACGAGGTCACGGCCGAGGCGGCTCGGCGCGCCGCCGCCGAGATCGATCGACGCGTGGCCGCGGGCGACGACGTGGGCCCCCTCGCCGGCGTGCCCGTGGCCATCAAGGACAACCTCTGCACGAAGGGGGTGGCCACGACCTGCTCGTCGAGGATCCTCGAGGGCTGGGTCCCTCCCTACGACGCCACCGTCGTGCAGCGCCTCGCCGCCGCCGGTGCGGTGGCGGTCGGCAAGACGAACCTCGACGAGTTCGCCATGGGCTCCTCCACGGAGACCTCCTACTTCGGCGTGACCCGCAACCCCTGGGACACCGACCGGATCCCCGGCGGCTCCGGCGGCGGCTCCTCGGCCGCCGTGTCGTCCTACATGGTGCCCATC
>JAGQSL010000368.1:0-162 GCA_020439525.1 Acidimicrobiales bacterium
CGGGGCCGGTCCGCCTATCGTTGGCCCTCCGACCACGATGAGGAGCTGCACGTGGCCACCGAACCCCTGGCGGAGCGACCGGACCGCTTCGCCGACCTCCACCGGGCGCTGGTGCGCAACCTGAGCGAGGTGATCCAGGGCAAGCCCGAGGTGATCGACCTG
>JAGQSL010000368.1:202-1681 GCA_020439525.1 Acidimicrobiales bacterium
TCGAAGACGTCCCCGGCGTCGGCAAGACCAGCCTGGCGAAGGGGCTCGCCCGCTCGATCGACGGGCGCTTCGGCCGCATCCAGTTCACCCCCGACCTGCTGCCCACCGACGTGGTGGGGGTGAACGTGTGGGACCGCAACGCCGGGCGCTTCGACTTCCGGCCCGGCCCGGTGTTCGCCAACGTCGTGCTGGCCGACGAGGTCAACCGGGCCTCGCCCAAGACCCAGGCGGCGCTGCTCGAGGCCATGGCCGAACGGCAGGTGACCGTGGACGGGAGCACCCGCCACCTCCCGCCACCGTTCCTCGTCATCGCCACGCAGAACCCCATCGAGAACGAGGGCACCTACCCGCTGCCCGAGAGCCAGCTCGACCGCTTCTTGCTGCGCGTGTCGGTCGGCTACCCCGACCGCGACGCCGAGCTGGCCATCCTCGCCTCGCACGGCGACCACGAACCGCTCGACGACGTCCGCCCGGTGGTCACCGCCGCCCAGGTGAACGGCCTCGTCGCCGCCGCCCGCTCCGTGCACGTCGCCCCCGCCCTGCAGGGGTACCTCGTCGACCTCGCCGAGGCCACCCGACGGCACCCGAGCGTCGCGGTCGGCATGTCCCCGCGCGCCACGTTGTCGCTCCAGCGGGTGGCGCGCGCTCGGGCGGCCACCCGCGGACGCGCCTACGTCACGCCCGACGACATCAAGGCGCTCGCCGTCCCCGTCCTCGCCCACCGCATCCTGCTGGCCCCCGCGGCCCGCTCGGCCCAGATGGCCCCGGCCGACGTGGTGGCCGACGTCCTGGCTCGCGTCGAGGTCCCCCAAGCGCCGACGGCACCGCCGACGCCCGCAGCCGTCCCCGCGCCGAGCACCCACTAGGCGAGCGTGCCCACCCGAGCCGGTTGGACCGTGCTGGCCGGCGCCCTCGCCGCCCTGGGCGCCGGACGCCTCCTGGGCGTGCTCGAGCTCTTCGTGCTCGGCGCGGTGGCCATCGCCCTCGTCGTGGTCTCGGTCGCCTGGGTCCGGCGACCGCTGCCCGCGCTGGCCCTGCACCGGGAGGTGCACCCCGCCCGGCCCACGCGGGGCGCGGCGGCCCGCGTCGACGTCGTGGTCCGCAACCGGGGGCGGCGCCCGACCCCGGTCCTCACCGTGCGCGACCTGGTCGAGGGCACGGTGGGCGCCCGGCTCGCGATCGCACCCCTCGAGGCCGGTTCGGCGCGCCAGGTCGGCTACCGCCTGCCGACCTTGCGCCGTGGCGCGCTCCAGGTGGGGCCGATGACCGCCGAGCTGCTCGATCCCTTCGGCCTAGCCCGCCGGGCCGTCGGCGGCCCCGAGGCCCAGACCATCACGATCCTGCCCGGCATCGAACCGCTCGAGGGCCGACTCGTCGGTGCCGGGCGCCAGGAGCCGCTCGCCGGGCGCAGCACCCGCTCGATGGCCACGAGCGGCATCGAGGACCTGGCGACGCTGCGCCCCTACGTGGTGGGCGACG
>JAGQSL010000034.1:0-7658 GCA_020439525.1 Acidimicrobiales bacterium
TGGGAGATCGGCCACGTGTTCCTCCCGGCTCCCGAGGGCCAGGTGCTGCCCGACGAGCGCGAGCACGTCGCGGTGATCCTCGCCGGCCGCGAGGCGCGGGCGGCGGTCGAGGTCTGGCAGGTGCTGGCCGAGCAGCTGCGGCTGGAGCAGCCCGCGGTCCGCAACGCCGAGCTCCCCGGCCTGCACCCCACCCGAGGCGCCGAGGTCCTCGTGGCCGGGACGGCGCACGGCGTCGTCGGCGAGATCGACCCCGAGGTGCTCGCCCGCCACGACATCGGCGAGCGGGTCGCCTACCTCGAGGTCGACCTCGGCGCCCTGTTCGCCGCCCCGCGCCGCAGCGAGGCGTACCGCCAGATCAGCCGCTACCCGGCGAGCGACATCGACCTCGCCTTCGTGGTCCCCGGGGAGGTCAGCGCGATCGACGTCGAGCGCACCCTCGCGGCGGTCGACGACCTCGTGTGGTCGGTCCGGCTCTTCGACGTGTACCGCGGCGCAGGCATCGCCGAGGGGGCGCGCAGCCTGGCGTTCGCCGTGCGGCTCCAGTCGGTCGAGCGCACCCTCACCGACGCGGAGGTCGCCGAGGTGCGCCAGCGCCTCATCGCCGCGGTCGAGTCGGCCCACGGCGCCACGCTGCGCGGCTGACCTCCGGTACCACGGTTGGTCGGGCCGCTCGCCGTTCGCTTCTGCGGTCGATCGTGCCCGGCCAGCGGGAGCGATCGCCCGCAGATGCCCGGTCAGCCGGCGAGCGATGCTCGGCAGCCGACGCCGCCGGAGCCCAGCGCCTCGGCGGGCGCGTGCTGCGTGGCGATGGAGGTCCCGCCGGGGGTCGCCCGCAAGGTCGTGACCAGGCAGCGCGTCGCATCGAGCGACGCGGCGATGCCCACCACGCCGTCGCTGACCTGGATCACCTCGACGTCGACCTCGGCATCGTCGCCGAGCAGCCGCGGGATCGCCTCGGTGGCCACCTCTTCGACCGCGGTGGCGTCGGTCTGCTCGGCGGCTGGGAGCGCGGCGATCGGCTGGTAGAGGAGATCGTCGTAGTTCGAGGGCTCCTCGGCGACCGCATGGGCCGGGCACCGGGCCGACGCTGCGTCCACCGGCGTCCCGTCGTGGACCTCGAATCGCCAGCACGCCCGGGTGACCGCCGCGCCGAGTCGGTCCTCGAGCTGAAGCACGAGGATCGCCCCGCCGACCCGGCGGTCGCCGTCGGCCGACACGAGTGCCACCCGAGCGGCAGCGCCCGGCCCCCCGGTGGGGGTCGCGACGAGCACGGCGAGGTCCTGAGCGGTCGTGGTCGCCGACGGTGCCGTGGCCAGCTCGTCGGCCACGGCCCGCGCTTCGTCCGTCGTGACATCGATCGCGTGCTGGCGATCGACATCGTTCTCGGTCTGCAGCACGACCACCGCGATGCCGACCACGACCGCGATCGCCGTCGTCGCCGAGAGGCGCCGTCGCCATGCGGCCATCGCCTGGTCGCTGCGGGCCGCCGGGGCGCGCAGGAGCGCGGCGGTGCCGACTGCGAGCACGATGCCGACGCCGATCGCTCGTTCGGCGGACCCGCCTCGCGCCCCGGCCAGCACCCAGAAGGCGGTGAAGAACACAGCGAGGCCGAGCACCGCGCCACGAGCACGACCCGCGACCGCCCAGGCCACGCCACCGAGCAGGAGGATGCCGACGAGCACCACCGCCCCGACGACGGCGAAGTAGGTGGTCCATCCATCGCCCCCGACCGCCCCGCCGTCGATCACCGGCCCAGTCTGGCCGGCGCCAGCCCACGGGAGCGTTCAGGTCGATGGCGGCGCCCGCCACACCGACACGTGGGACGTGCTCTCGCTGGTGTACGGCGAGCGGTCCCAGTCCGCCCAGCGGTGCTCGAGCTCCATGCCGGCGAGCCGCGCCATCAGGTCGAGCTCGGCGGGATAGGCCCAACGGTGCTGCGAGGTGAACCCGTCGACGCGGTCCGCGTGGGTGTACCTGTGGTGCGAGGTGAGGAGCTGGTTCGCCACGTCGTACTCGTCCACGCCCACGTGATCGGGGGATGCGTCGAAGGCCACGAACCGCTGACCGGGCGGGAGGAGGCGGAGGCGGGGGAGGCCGGCCTCGACCACGAACCGGCCCCCCGGACCGAGGTGGGCGGCAGCGTTGGCGAAGCAGTTCACCTGCGCGTCCTGGGTGAGCAGGTTGGAGAGCGTGCTGAACACGAGGTACACGAGCGCGAACTCACCGGGCACGCGGGTCGTCGCCATGTTTCCGATCGCCACCGCGAGGGCGTCGCCGCCCGGCTTCTCGCGCAGCTTCGCCACCATCGCCCGGCTCCGTTCGATCCCCGCGACCGACACCCCTCGGTCGGCGAGGGGGAGGGCCACCCGGCCCGTCCCGATGGCGAGCTCCAGCGCTCGGCCGTCGCCGGCCAGCTCGGCGAGGACGTCGACCGTCGGGCCGAGCACCTCCGGTTGGAACCGATCGGCCACGTCGGCGTCGTAGGTCGCCGCGGCCGCCTCGTCGAAGATCCCGTCGTCGTGCTCGTCGCCCACCATCAGGCCAGGCTCGCAGCCTCGCTGGCGATGGCGGTCACGTGTTTCGCGACCGGGCAGACGTGCCGGCGCCTCGTAGCCTCCCGGCGATGCACCAGATCGGGCCGTACCGCTTCACCGAGCAGGACGTCGAGCGCACGCTGGCGCACCGCATGACGCTCTTCGACCTGCTGCCCGGGGGATGGCCACCCGACCCGTCGAGCCCGGCGGCCCCCCACCGTGCCGTCGTGGAGGCGCTCTCCGAGGAGCAGCTCGCCGGCGACCCGCACCGCGCCGTCGATGTGCTGTGGCAGGAGTGGCGATCAGCGATCGCCGCGCTGCGCGCCGTCGACGCGTTCGGCCGGTCGGCGGAGGGCGCGGTCGCGGGGGTCTTCGCCGGTGCCGGTGGGGTGCCGAAGCAGGCGATCGACGAGGCCGTGGTCGGGTGGTCCGGCGTGGAGGGGGACGTGCAAGCGGCCCGGGTGCACCACGGTCGGCCGTGGCAGGCGCTGTGCCTGTGGTCGGTCGAGGTCATCGACGGGCTGAACGCCGCCGGCCACGCGCTCTTCCCCGGTGCGGCAGGGGAGAACGTCACCCTCACCGGGCTCCCGTGGGATCGGGTCGTGCCGGGCGCGCAGCTCCAGGTCGGCGAGGTTCGCTGCGAGCTCAGCGCGTGGGCACTGCCGTGCAAGAAGAACGCCCGGTGGTTCGCCGGCGGCGACTTCGACGCCATGCACCACCGCCACGGCCCGGTGAGCCGGATCTACGCGACCGTCCTCGAGCCGGGCACGATCCGCGTCGGCGACGCCGCCGTCCTCGAGCCTGACGCCTGACGCCTGACGCCTGACGCCTGACGCGGCAGGGTTGCTCAGGCGTGCAGCGCGCGGGCCAGCGCCGCGATCGCCTCTCGCTCGTAGGCCTTGGCCGAGGGCACGAGGCGCGTGAACGCGAAGCTCGGGTGCACGTGGCCGTCGAGGATGCGGAAGTCGACCTCGACGCCGGCATCGGCGAGGGCCTTGGCGTAGGCGACCCCGTCGTCGCGGAGCTTGTCGAACTCGCAGCTGGTGATCCACGCCGGCGGCAGGCCGGACAGGTCGGGGGCGTGGAGCGGGGAGGCGTAGGGCTCGGTGGCCTTGGTGCGGTCGCCCATCAGGTAGGCATCGAGGAACTCCTCGATGGCGGCGAGGTCGAGCAGGTGGCCGTCGGGGACCTCGTGCACCGATGGCTGCGACATGGTCAGGTCCACGGCGGGCACGTCCAGCCACTGGTAGCGGATGGCCGGCCCCTCCCGATCGCGCGCCATCAAGGAGACGGCCGCAGCCAGGTTGGCCCCGGCCGATTCGCCGCCGATCGACACCCTCGCCGCATCGATCCCGAGCTCGTCGGCGTGCTCCACGAGCCAGCACAGGGCGGCGTAGCAGTCCTCGGGCGGGGTGGGGTACGCGTTCTCGGGTGCCATCCGGTAGTCGACGGATGCGACCGTGCAGGTCGCTCCCGCCGAGATCTCGCGACACCGCGGATCGCGCTCCTCGAGGGTGCCGATGCACCAACCGCCCCCGTGGAGGAACACGTGGAGCGGGGTGGGGCCGGCGGCGTGGGGCTCGTAGAGCCGGACCACGATCTGGCCGCCCTCGACGGGCACCATCACGTCGCGCTCGGTGGCCGGCTTCGGGCCGGAGGGCATGACGACGCCCCGGCCCCGCTTCGCCATCACGGCCGAGGCGAACCGGCGGTCGCGGAACGTGCCCGTCCCCCGCTCGGGGTCGAGGCGGGAGTAGAGGGCGACGATCTTGGCGACGCGAGGGTCGAGTGGCACGAGGGCTCCCTGGTGGCGGGCGGCGAGGGCGTGCGGCACGGGACCGGCCCACAGATGGACCGCGACGCTAGGCCATGGTCGGCTCGCTCACCCTCGGCGCTGGAACCGGAAGGCGGCGCCGGTGGAGAACTCGGTCAAGGTGACCGTGGCGGGGACCGGGGCGGGGATGGCGCCGGGATCGTCGACGATGCGCCAGCGGGCCAGCTCGCCGGCCTCGGGTGCGGTGCGCGCCACCGAGGCGGTCGGTACGAGGGTGATCACCGCCGCGTGGAGCACCTCGTCGCCCCCCGGGCCGGCGACGATCCCCGGCCACGACAGGCCGTCGGCCTCCTGGGTCCCCGGCGAGGGGCGCAGCGCGACCACCAGGGCGTCGCCGTCGTGATCGAGGTGCAGGTCCACGTAGGTCCGGGGGAGCAGCAGGGGGTGGACGGCCAGCACCTCGACCAGGCCGTCGAGGTCGGGGCCGACGCCCAGGGCGGCGGCGAGGCGCGTGGTCGTGACCCCGGCCACGCCGGCGGCCTGGGCTGCGCCCACATCGAGCACCTCGGCAGGGGCCAACCGCTCGGCCACCTCGACGAGGTACGAGCGGGCGAGCAGCTGGCCCTGGAGCGCGACCTCGTCGCAGATGCGCCCGAGGGTGGCGGACGAGAAGCGCTCCATCACCAGATCGGGGTCCAGGGCGGCGGCGTAGTCGTCCCAGCCATCGTCGGTCGCCAGGTCCGGATCGGCGAGCGCGAGCGGCAGCTGCGCCGCGTTGGAGCGTCCCATGGCTCGAGCCTGCTCGGGGACCGGAAGGGCGTCGGCGTCGGGCTCGATCGTCACCGTCCACGCGCAGTGGGGGTGGCGGTCGGCTGGTGTCCGCGGTGGCCGATGGACCGGCCGGACCTGGGCTCGGGGGTTCGACGCGGTGGCGGTGGCGTCGAAGGTGGGGTCCTCGATGGTGTGGCACATGGCGTGCACGTACTCGTCGCCCATCGGCTCCACGTCCATCAGGGCGCCGCAGTGGTCGAGGTGGAAGGTCCCGTGGTGGTCGTCGATCACCTGGTAGCGGAAGTCGAGGAACTCCGGGGGCGCGCCGATGTCGAGCTGCATCCCCTTGAACGCGGTCTCCACGGTGTCGCCCTCGAAGCCGAGGAGGCGCTGCATGCGCTTGGCGTACACCGGGCTGGCGCCCATCCACTCGGCGATGGCGATCTCGGTCATCCCCTCGCGCCCGAAGCGCGAGATCAGGTGCGGCATGCCCGAGCGATCGATGAGGTGACCGCACAGCAGCAGCTCGCGAGCCAGCTCGGCGAGCTGCGCGTGGCTGCGGCCGGCCCACGGGCGGGCGACGTCGCTCATGGCTGGTCGTCGTCGGCGGCGAGGCGGGCGACGATCTTCTCGACCTCCATGTTGAGCCTGGCGGCTCGGGGCCACCCGGCGTAGTGGGCGAGGAAGACGACGATCGTGCGCAGGTCGTCGGCGTCGAGCTCGCCGAGCCGGGTCGCGGCGTCGAGCTGGAGCCCGGCGACGTCTTCGAGCCCGGACCCTGCCGCCAGGCCGATCAGGAGCAAGCGCCGCTCCTTCACCGTGAGGTTCCCCTCGGCCCACACCCGGCCGAAGAGGTGGTCGATCGTGTACTCCACGAAGGAGCCCTCGACGTGGTCCACGTCCCAGCCGTAGACCGCCTGCATGTTGGCCTTGCCCCTCGTGCGGAGCTCGTCGTCGGTCATGGTCGGTCCTCTCTGTCCTGCAGCGCTCGGTGGTCGTGGTCCGCCCGCGGCCGCTGCAGGACGGGGTGGCGGATGGGTGCGGCGGGTCGGGTCAGTCGTCGTGGGGGACGCCGAGGGCGGCGCCCAGGTGGTCGTGGGCGAGGTGGGCGATCGGGAGGTCGAGCCCGTGTTCGGCAGCCAGCGCCAGGGCCAGGGCCAGATCCTTCTCGCCGAGCCCGCGGGTGTGGGTGAAGATCGGCCGGAGGCCGTCCTCGTCGGCGAGGGGCCCGGCCGAGCGGCGCAGCATCACCGCCCCGGGACCACCGGTGATCCGGTCGCTGTGGCGCACGACCTCCCCGAGGAGCTGCAGGTCGACGCCGGCGGCCTCGGCCAGCCGGTACGCCTCGCCCACCGCGGCGTAGCTCGCGAACGTGATGAGGTTCCTCGCCAGCTTGGCCCGCGTGCCGGCGCCCACCGGGCCGAGGTGGGCCACGAGGCTGCCGAGGAGTGCGAAGGGCTCGCGCACCTGCGCGACCGCCTCCTCGGAACCACCGACCATCAGCGCCAGGGTGCCGGCGTGGGCGCCCATGAAGCCCCCGCTCACCGGGGCGTCGACGACCTCCACGCCCTGGGGCGCGGCGAGCGCGGCCAGCCGGGCCGGGGTGTCGGCCTCGACCGTCGAGTGGACGGCGACGACCGTGCCGGGTGCCGCGCCGTCGAGGATCCCGTCCGGGCCGCTCACGACCTCGCTCACCTGGGCGTCGTCGCGGACCATGATCGAGATCACGCGCGATCGGCGGGCGACGTCGGCGGGCGACGTGGCCACGTGGGCTCCCGCCGCGGCGAACGGCTCGGTGGCCGGTCCGTGCACGTCGAACACGCTCAGGCCGCCGGGCCACTCGAGCAGCCGGGTGGCCATCGGCGCGCCGATCTGGCCGAGCCCGATGAAGCCGACGCCGGGGTGGGTCGCGTCGCTCATCGGAAGATCTGCCCGCCGTCGACGTTCAGGATCTGGCCGGTGACCCAGGCGGCATCGTCGGAGAGGAGGAACAGGCAGGCGCCCACCATGTCGGCGGGCTGGCCGGGACGTTTGATGGCGAGGTCCTTCACCAGGCTGGCCACCATGCCCTCGCCGACCTGGTTGCGGGTCGCCTCGGTGTCGGTGGGCCCGGGGGCGATGGCGTTGACCCGGATGCTCCGACCGCCCAGCTCGTGGGCGAGCTGCTGGGTGAGCCCGTTGATGCCGACCTTGGCCAACCCGTAGAAGCCCGAGTAGAGCCACGCCGCCGTGGACGACTGGTTGACGATGGCGCCCCCGCCCCGGGCCGTCATCGGCTCGAGGCAGGCCCGGGTCACGACCAGCGCGCCGTCCATGTTCACCGCCATGAAGCGGCGGTAGTAGTCCCAGTCCACGGTCACCAGCAGGTCGAACTGCATGGTCCCGTAGATGGCGGCGTTGTTGACGAGCAGATCGATGCCACCGAACCGCTCGACCGCCTCCGAGGCCATGGCTTCCGCCGACGCGGGGTCGCTCACGTCGCAGCGCACGAAGGCCGCCGCGCCACCGGCGTCGGCGTCGATGGAGGCGGCGGTCGCCGTGCCGCGCTCCGCATCCACGTCGGCCACCACCACGTTCGC
>JAGQSL010000034.1:7707-11668 GCA_020439525.1 Acidimicrobiales bacterium
CCGGTGACGATGGCCACCTTGTCGTCGAACCGTCCCATCTCGTCCCTCTCCTAGACCGCTTCTGCGATCGCCTTGGTCTCGAGGTACTCCTCGAAGCCCTGCACGCCCATCTCCCGCCCGATGCCCGACGCCTTGTAGCCGCCGAAGGGCACGTCGCCCGAGTACCAGACGCCACCGTTCACGCTCATCGTCCCGGTGCGCACCGTGCGCGCCACCGCCCAGGCTCGCTCGGAGTCGCCCGAGTGCACCGCGCCGGACAGCCCGTAGGGCGAGTCGTTGGCGATGCGCACCGCATCGTCGTCGCCGTCGTGGGGGATGGCGACGAGGACCGGGCCGAAGATCTCCTCGCGAGCGACGCGCGACGAGTTGTCGAGCCCCACCACGAGGGTCGGGTCGATGAAGAAGCCGCGGTCGTGGGTCGCCGACCGGCTGCCGCCGGTGGCGAAGGTGCCGCCCTCCTCCGACGCGAGGCGGAGGTAGCCCTCGATCCGGTCGCGCTGGCGGGCCGAGATCACCGGCCCGCAGATCGTGCCCGGGTCCTGCGGGTCCTTCGCACCCAGCGCCTCCATGGCCGACGTGGCGGCGGCGACCCCCTCGTCGAACCGGGCGCGGGGGAGCAGCAGGCGCGTGGTGATCGCGCAGCCCTGCCCGGCGTGGGTGCAGGCGGCGAAGGCGGCCATGCCGGAGGCCCCGGCGACGTCTGCGTCGTCGAGCACGATGAACGCGGACTTGCCGCCCAGCTCGAGGAACACCCGCTTCAGCGTCTCGGCCGACGCAGCCATCACCTTCTTGCCGGTGGCGGTGGAGCCGGTGAACGACACGACGTCGACCCGCGGGTCCGACGAGAGCATCGCCCCGATGGCGTGGTCCGAGCTGTTGACCACGTTGAGCACGCCTGGCGGCAGGTCGGTCTCGGTCGCGGCGATCTGGGCCACGGCCGCGGCCGCCCACGGCGTGTCGGGCGCCGGCTTGAGCACCACGGTGCAGCCGGCGGCGAGGGCCGGGCCGAGCTTGGCCAGGTTGATCTGGTGCGGGAAGTTCCACGGCGTGATGGCGCCCACCACGCCCGCCGCCTCCTTCTCGACCCATCGGCGGCTCCTGATGCCGACCGGCGTCGCCTCGCCCAGGTCGGTGCGCCACTCGTAGCGCTCGGCCAGGTCGGCGGCCCAGAGGAGGTCCTCGATCGGCGAATCGAGCTGGGCGATCGACGTCAGGAAGCGGGGAGCGCCCACCTCGGCGATGGTCAGCTCGCGCAGCTCGTCGGCGTGCGAGACCAGGGCGTCGTGCAGCTGTCGGAGGCACCGCGCCCGGAAGGCGTGGTCCCGAGACCACGTCGTCGTGTCGAAGGCGGTGCGAGCGGCGCCGATGGCGACATCGACGTCCTCCGCGGTGCCGTCGGCGGCCACGCCGAGCACCTCTTCGGTCGCCGGGTTGAGGGTCTCGAACGTGCCACCGCCGGCAGCGGGCACCATCTTCCCGTCGATCAGGTTGCGGTCGAGGCCCTCCATCAGGACCGGCCCTCCCACAGGTTCACCGGTGCCTTGCCCTGCGGGTAGTAGCCGGGCAGGTCGGGCTTCATCGACCGGTTCATGCGCCCGACCATCCCCTCGGACAGCTTGTCCGCCGTCATCATCTCCATGAAGAGCGAGGCGGCGTTGCCGAAGTCGAACCAGTCGCGCTGCCAGCGCCACTGGAAGTTCCCGCCGTAGATGAACCAGCTGCCGCCGATGCCGGCGATCTCGTAGCGGCTGCCGTCCTCGCGGGTGGCGTCGGCGATCTGGCGCCAGAACCCGATCACCATGCCCTTCTGGTCATCGATCACGATCTCCTCGTACGGGTACTCCCACCCGTCGAGGCCCTCCATCTCGTAGCCGAGGGCGATCTCGCGGATCTCCTCGCGGCCGACGGCCATGAAGTCGGTGCGGTCGCCGTAGTTCCAGCCGTAGGTGGCGCCCTCGGTGTAGAGGTCGGCCATCGGCTTCCAGTCGCCGGCGGCCTCGGCGTCGCGGTTGGCCTGCAGCCAGCGCTGCACCATCTCCTCGAGCTCTTCGCGCGGGTAGGCGGGCATGTCGTTCTCCTCAGGCTTCGTCGATGATCGAGAGGGCGTGGGTGGGGCAGTACTTCACGGCGAGCTCGGCGGCCTTGCGCTGGTCGTCGCCGGGGTGCTCGTCGAGCACCTCGACCTGCTTGTCCTTGCCGACCTCGAACAGGTCGGGGGCCTCGCCCTCGCAGGTGCCGTGGCCCTGGCAGAGGTCGCGGTCGACCACGATGCGGAACCCCATCACGCCACCCCTTCGGTCGAGGTCGAGCGGTCGCGCCGCTTGTAGTGGACGGCGCACGGCTGGGCGAGCTGCACGACCATCTTGGTGAGGTCGTTGCGGTAGGTGTCGGGCGGCTGGGCGGGGGTCAGCTCCCAGTCCCGGAGCAGCACCGTGAAGATCGTCTTCAGCTGCATGAGGGCGAAGGCGGCGCCGACGCAGCGGTGGCGGCCGGCGCCGAAGGGGATCCAGTTCCACGGGTTGTCGAGGTCGTCCTGGCGGGGATCGATGTACCGGCTCGGGTCGAACTCGTCCGGGCGGTCGAAGGCCCCCTCGAGCCGGTTCGACACCGAGATCGAGGCGCCCACCAGCTTCCCGGCGTCGACGTGGTAGCCGCCCACGTCGAAGGCCTCGACCACGAGGCGCAGGAGCAGGATGAGCGGCGGGTGGAGCCGCAGCGTCTCCTTGATCGACGACTCCAGCCACGGCACCTCGCGCAGGTCCTGGTAGGTGACCACGCCGCCGCCGGCCTCGGCGAGGGCGTCCATTTCCGCGACGACCTTCGCCATGACCTCGGGGTGGCGGATGAGCTCGATGATGAGCCAGGACGCCGTGGTCGAGGTCGTGTGGTGGCCGGCGAACATCATCGAGATGAACATGCCGGTGATGGTGTCGGCGGAGAAGTAGTCCGAGCCGTCGGGATTCGTGATCGACATGAGCACGTCGACCAGGTCGCGCTCGTCGCCATCGATGGGCGGTCCCGCCGCTCGCCGGCGAGCCATGATCCCCTCGATGATCTCCACCAGCTCGGCGCGGGCGGCGTCTCGTCGACGGAAGCTCTCGATGTCCGCATAGGGGTCGACGAAGGCGATGGCGTCGGTGCCTCGCTCGAGGTCGTGGAACAGCTCGGCCACGTGAGCGTCGAGCTCCTCGCGGAACTTGTCGCCGATCAGGCAGGCGGTCGACGTGTAGATGAACAGCTCGGCGGTGAAGTCGAGCAGGTCGATCGTCCCCTCGTCGTCCCAGGCGGCGAGCATGCGCTCGATCTCGCGTGTGATGGTGGCCGCGTGGCCCCGCATGAACTTGTCGCGCAGCGACTGGTTGTGGAGGGCCTTGCGCCGCTCCTCGGGCGAGGCGTCGAACACCACGCCCTCGCCGAACACCGGGGTCATGAACGGGTAGGCGGCGGCCTGGTCGAGCTCGTCGTCGGTGGCTCGGAAGAACACCTCGTTCGCCTCGGCGCCGGTGAGGAGCACCACCTCCTTGTCGGCCAGGCGGAACTCGCCGACGTCGCCGCACTCGTCTCGCACGCGCTGCATCAGCCCGATCGGGTCGACGCGGAGCTCCTCGAGGTGGCCGGTCTCGCCATCGCCGCCCGACGCCTTGGGCGGCTGGGGGAGGGCGGGGGAGAGGGTGTCGGTCATCGGTGGCTCCGATCGGGGACGACGGGGGCTTCGGGCTGCACCTCGATGAGGCTCAGGTGGGTGCCCTTGGGGGCGGAGACCATGGCGACGATGGCGTCGGCCACGTTGTGGGGGAGCAGGGCGCCGTTGTGGCGCAGCAGGCCCCAGCGCTCCCAGGCCGGGATGATGTGCAGGACGGTGGCCTCGTCCCAGTCCGTGCCCTGCTCGGTGCTCGACGGGCCCGGGCGCACCATGCCGACCCGCACGCCGGTGCCCTCGAGCTCCATCTGCATGGCCCGG
>JAGQSL010000034.1:11744-22559 GCA_020439525.1 Acidimicrobiales bacterium
GTCGCCGTGGCCCCGCTCGACCATCGCCGGGCCGAGCCGGGCGAGGAGGCGCTGGCTGCCGAGGAGGTTGACGTGCACGTTGCGGGCGAACTCGTCGGGGTCGTCCGCCATCGCGGTGGACGAGCTGATCTGGCCGGCGTTGGCCACCACGACGTCGAGCGGACCGAGCGCGTCGGCCGCCGCGTCCGCGCAGGCGTCGATCGAGGCCGGGTCGGCCAGGTCGAGCGCCAGGGCGACGGCCTCGCCGCCGTCGGACCGGATCCGGTCAGCCAGCGCCTCGAGCCGGTCGACCCGGCGGGCGGTGAGCACCACCGGGTGGCCGGCGGCGGCCAGGGCCTCCGCGGCGGCGGCGCCGATGCCGGACGAGGCCCCGGTCACGAGGGCGGGGCGACGGTCGGGGTGGGGATCGAAGCGGGGCATCAGCGCGCCACCACCGTGGTGGGGAGGTGCGCGAAGCCGCGCACGTTGACCGAGTGGACCCGCTCCGTGCCCGCCGGGTCGATGTCGTAGGAGCGCACCCGCCTCATCAGCTCCTCCAGCACGACGTGGCCCTCGAGGCGGGCGAGCGAGGCACCCATGCAGAAGTGGCGGCCGACGCCGAAGCTGGCGATGCCGGTGGCCTCCCGGTCCCGGTCGAGGTCGAACCGATCGGGGTCGGGGAAGGCGCGCTCGTCGCGGTTGGCCGAGCCGGCGAGCAGCACGATCCGGTCGCCCTTCGGCACCACCTGGCCGTAGAGCTCGACGTCCTGCGTGGTGACCCGGGCGAGGAGCTGGCTGGAGGTGTCGTAGCGCAGCGTCTCCTCGACCCAGTCGGGGATCCGACCCGCATCGGCGTGGACCTTGGCCAGCTCGTCGGGGTTGCGCCAAGCCCAGTACCAGGCGTGGGCGAGCAGCTTGGTGGTCGTCTCGTTGCCGGCGACCACCATGAGGAAGAGGAAGCCGGTGATCTCGTCGTCGGTGAGGCGGTCGCCGTCGATCTCCGCCGCGCAGAGCGCCGAGATCAGGTCCTCGCCTGGTTTCGCTCGGCGCTGGGCGATCATGTCGGCGTAGTAGACGACGAGGTCCAAGGCGGCCGCCATCCCGGCCGGCGGCACGTCGGTGACGCCCTCCTCGCGGTGGATCAGCAGGTCCGAGAGGCGGCGCAACTCGGCCCGGTCCGTCTTGGGGACATCGAGCATCTCGGAGATGACATCCATCGGGAGCTTGCCCGCCAGGTCGTCGACGAAGTCGAACGAGCCCTGCTCCAGGCACACGTCGAGGTGTTCCACGGTGAGGGCCCGGATGCGGTCCTCCATGCCGGCCACGCGGCGGGGCGTGAAGCCCCGGGCCACCAGGCCGCGCATGCGCCCGTGCTGGGGTGGGTCCATGGCGAGGAAGCTCATCGTGCGGTGGGCGTGCGGGCCGCTGGCCGCCGGGTCGATCGACACGCCCTCGGCGTTCGAGTACCGCTCGCTGTCGCGGAACGCCGCCAGCACGTCGGCGTGGCGGCTGAGCGCCCAGAACCCGCGCTCCTCGTTGCGGTACAAGGGCGCCTCCTCCCGCATGCGGCGGTAGGTGGGGTACGGATCCTCGTGGATCTCATAGGCGTACGGGTCGTACACGAGGGGCTCGCTGGTCACGGTCATCGGGCGGTGCCTCCCAGCACCAGCTCGGCGGTCTCGGCGAGGAGCCGGGGCACGTCGTCGTAGGCGAGGTGGCCGGTGCCCACCTGCAGGAGGGCGCCGCTGGTGGCCAGCTCGAGGGTCCGGATGGCCGTGGGCTCGGCGTCGTCGCCCAGGGCGTCGACGAGGCGGCGGTGCACCTCGAGGCCGATCCGGGCCCGCAGGTCGCGGACCTCGGGGTCGTCGGCGAGCATGGCGACCGTCACCGCCGCCGCCAGCTCCGTCTCCTCGGACACGGCGAGGGCGAACGCGAGCAGGGCGTCGGTGGCCCGCTCCGCCGCGCGGCGGCGCGGATCGGGCGCCGACTCGGGCTGGGCGGCGAACCGGCGCAGGTACACCTCCGACACCAGGTGCTCCTTCGAGGCGAAGTACGTGTACGCCGTGGCCGGTGCGACCCCGGCCCGCTTGGCCACGTTGCGGACGGTCATCGCCGCGTAGCCGACCTCGACCACCTCCTCGGCCGCCGCCTCGACCAGGCGGTCCACGGTGCGCGCCTGGCGGTCGCTGAGGTGGCGTCGCGGCGCCGGCGGACGCTCCTGGACACCTGTGCTGGACACGAGTCCAGTTTGTACGGCCGTGCGCCCAACCTGTCAAGGGCGTCGCCGGTCAAGGACCTCGCCTGGATCCGGTCCGATCCGCGCCTCCCGATGCGTACTGACCCTCGCCCTCGTTGGCCGGCCACCGAAGATCGCGGTCAGTTCCATCGGTCTTGTATAGCCATGCATCGACGTGCATAGACTCCGGCGCATGGCGCATCGGGTCGGCATCGTGGGGGCATCGGGGTTCACGGGCGCGGAGCTGCTCCGCCTGGTGGCGGGCCACCCCGACCTCGAGCTGGCCTTCGCCACCGGCGACAGCCAGGCGGGCACCCGAGCCGCCGACCTCTACCCGAGCCTTTCGGCGGCGTACCCCGACCTGGTCTTCGCCAGCTACGAGGCCGGCATGGCCGACGAAGTCGACGTCGTGTTCTGCGGCCTCCCGCACGGTGCTTCGCAGGCGATCGTGCCGTCGTTGCTCAGCCCCGATCGCCTGGTGGTCGACCTCGCCGCCGACTTCCGGCTGAAGGACCCGTCGCTCTACCCCCAGTGGTACGGCGAGGCGCACACGGTGCCCGAGCTGCTGGGCGACGCCGTCTACGGCCTCCCCGAGCTGTTCCGGGAGGAGCTCCGCACGGCGAAGCTGGTCGCCACCCCCGGCTGCTACGTCACCACCGCCACGCTCGCTCTGGCCCCGTTGCTCGCGGCCGGGCTGGTGGAGCCCACCGGCATCGTGGTCGATGCGGCGAGCGGCGTGTCGGGCGCCGGCCGTCCCCCCAAGCCGACCACCACCTTCTGCACCGTCGACGAGGACTTCACCGCGTACGGGTTGCTCACACACCGCCACACGCCCGAGATCGAGCAGAACCTCGCCCACGCGGCCGGCGCGCCCGCCCAGGTGCTGTTCACGCCGCACCTCGCCCCAATGAACCGGGGGATCCTGGCCACCTGCTACGCCCGGCCCGTCGGATCCACCAGCACCGAGGCGCTGCACGACGCGCTCCACGTCGCGTACGACCCCGAACCGTTCGTGGTGGTGGTCGACGGTTCGCCGTCGACGAAGGCGACGCTCGGCTCCCAGCAGGTCCACGTGACGGCCCGGGCCGACGAGCGAACGGGATGGGTCGTGGCCATCGCGGCGCTCGACAACCTCACCAAGGGAGCGAGCGG
The DNA here is from genome assembly GCA_020439525.1 of Acidimicrobiales bacterium. Classification (GTDB taxonomy): domain Bacteria; phylum Actinomycetota; class Acidimicrobiia; order Acidimicrobiales; family Iamiaceae; genus Aquihabitans. The sequence continues at coordinate 15,112 of JAGQSL010000034.1, forward strand.
GGGAGCGGTGCAGGCCGCCAACGTGGCGCTCGGCCTCGACGAGACCGCCGGCCTGCCGGTGGTCGGCCTCTACCCGTAGCCCGATCGGCCACGATGGGCTGTTCGGACCGCCAGGAAGGAACCAGATGAGCGTCACTGCAGCCAAGGGGTTCGTCGCCGCCGGCGTCGCGTGCGGCATCAAGGCCTCCGGCGACCCCGACCTCTCGCTCGTCGCCACCGCGAGCGGCCGCCCCGTCGAGGCGGCCGCCGTCTTCACCGACAACAAGATGACCGCGGCACCGGTCCTCACCTCCGACGAGCACCTCCGCCGTACCGGAGGTCACGCCGCCGCCGTGATCTTGAACTCCGGCAACGCGAACGCCGCCACCGGTGCGCCGGGCCGACGCGACGCCCAGGCGATGTGCGCGGCCACTGCGGCCGAGCTGGGCTGCGAGCCCCACGAGGTGCTCGTGTGCTCCACGGGCCTCATCGGCATCCCGCTCCCGATCGATGTGATCCTCGCGGGCGTCCCCGCGCTCGCTGCGGCGCGCACCCCGCAGGGCGGCGACGCTGCCGCCGAGGCGATCCGCACCACCGACACGTACCGCAAGGAGGTCGTCGTCCCGGTCGGGGGCACGGGCGCAGTGGTCGGCGGCATGGCCAAGGGGGCGGCGATGCTCGCGCCGAACATGGCGACGATGCTGGCCGTGCTCACGACCGACGCCGAGGTGGCCTCGGCGGATCTTCGCCGCATGCTCCGAGCCGGGGTGTCCACCAGCTTCAACGTGCTGATGACCGATGCGTGCCGGTCCACGAACGACACGGTGATCATCCTGGCCAGCGGCGAGGCCGGGCCGGTGCCCGACGACGACCTGGCCGCCGCCATCGGCGAGGCCTGCGCCCAGCTGGCGTTCCAGATGGCCTCCGACGCCGAGGGCGCCACCAAGGTCGTGAAGCTCACGGTGAAGGGAGCGGCGAGCGACGCCGACGCCGATGCCGGCGCTCGCGCCATCGCCCGGAGCGCGCTGTGCAAGTGCTCGTGGTTCGGCCAGGACCCGTACTGGGGGCGCCTGGCCAGCGAGCTCGGCAGCGCCGGCATCGCCTTCGACCAGGAGCGGGTGTCGGTCTGCTACGGCGGCATCCGGGTGGCCGACGGGGGGGTCAGCATCCCCCACGACGAGGCGGCGGTGGCGGCCGTGATGGCCGAGCGCCACCTCGAGATCGACTGCGACCTCGGCCTCGGCGATGGCACGGCGCTCATCCTCACCAACGACCTCACCCACGAGTACATCGACGAGAACACCGGCGGCAGCTGATGGCCGCCGCGCCTGCGGTCCGCCTCGGTGGGCCCGACGACATCGGCGCCACCGCGTCCCTCCGGTGGCGATGGCGCGTGGAGGAGGGGTCCGAGCGTCCCGCCGTGAGCCTGGAGGCGTTCACCTCGGCGCTGGGGGAGTGGCTGGCGGACCACGCAGAGACCCATCGCACCTTCGTGGCCGAGGTCGAGGGCGAGGTGGTCGGCATCGGCTGGCTCGCCGTCGTGCACCGCATCCCCGGGCCCGAGGTGTGGGACCGCCGGGCCGGGCTGGTGCAGGCCCTCTACGTGGTGCCCGAGGCGCGCGACCAGGGCGTCGGCGGCGCCCTCCTCGACGCAATGGTCGACCATGCGAAGGCGATCGGGCTCCAGTACCTCGGGGTGCACCCGAGCGAACGATCGGTCCCGTTCTACCGGCGCCACGGCTTCGGCCCCTACGAGCGGGGCTTCGAGCTCCGTTGGTGAAAGCCATTTGCATAGCCATGCACAAGCCTGCATAGACTCCGTCGATGGCTGACGAACCGTCCGTGGAGCCCGCCGCCCTGGCTGAGGTCGACGCGCCGACGCGCGCGGCCATCCTCGTGGAGGCCCTGCCCTACATCCAGGCCTTCTCGGGCAAGACGGTGGTGGTGAAGTTCGGCGGCAACGCCATGGTCGACGACGCCCTCGCGCACTCCTTCGCTGCCGACGTCGTCCTCCTGCGGGCGGTCGGGCTGAAGGTCGTCGTCGTGCACGGCGGCGGCCCCCAGATCGGCGAGCTGCTCGGCAAGCTCGGCAAGCAGAGCGAGTTCCGCGACGGCTTGCGCGTCACCGACGAGGAGACGCTCGACGTCGCCCGGATGGTCCTCACCGGTCGGGTCAACGCCGACATCGTGTCGGCCATCAACCTGCGCGAGCAGGTGGCCGTCGGCCTCTCGGGGGAGGATGCCGGGCTCATCGTCGCCCGCCAGCGCGACGAGGCGCTCGGCTACGTGGGCGATGTCGTCGACGTCAACCGCAAGATCCTCGACACCCTGCTCGCGTCGGACTTCATCCCCGTGATCTCCACGATCGGGGCCGATCCGGCGGGGCAGGCCTACAACATCAACGCGGACTCGGCCGCCATCGCCATCGCCGCCAGCCTCGAGGCCGAGAAGCTCGTCTACCTGACCGACGTCCCCGGCGTGCTCACCGACGTGGCCGACGTCTCGTCGCTCGTGAGCCGCCTGTCGGTGGCCCGGGCTCGCCTGCTGATCGCCGACGGCATCATCGCCGGGGGGATGATCCCGAAGGTCGAGGCCTGCCTCGACGCCATCGCCTCGGGCGTCGGCTCGGCCCACATCCTCGACGGGCGCATCGCCCACGTGGTGCTGCTCGAGCTGCTCACCGACGCCGGCGTCGGCACCATGATCACCCGGGCCGACGAGGTGGTCGCATGACCGTCGGGCACGCCACTGCGATGCACGCGCCTGCCGCCCTCGAGCGGTGCCCGCTGATGCCCACCTACGGGCCCCCGTCGGTGCAGTTCGTCCGGGGTGAGGGCGTGCGGCTCTGGGACGCCGACGGCCGGCCCTACCTCGACCTGCTCGGCGGGCTCGCGGTCACGGCGCTCGGCCACAGCCACCCCGCGGTGGCCGAGGCGCTCCACCGGCAGGCCCAGACGCTGCTGCACGTGTCAAACCTCTTCGGGACCGAGCCGGGGTGGCACGTCGCCTCGACCCTCGACCGCCTCCTCGGCGGCGGGGGCCAGGTGTTCTTCGCGAACTCGGGCGCCGAGGCCAACGAGTGCGCCCTGAAGCTGGCCCGCAAGTGGGGCGGTCGGGGCCGCCACGTCGTCGTCAGCGCCCTCGGCTCGTTCCACGGGCGGACGCTCGCCACCCTCCACGCCACCGGCCAGCCCCAGAAGCACGAGGCCTTCCAGCCGCTGCCCGAGGGCTTCCGCCACGTCGCCTGGAACGACCTCGACGCGCTCGAGGCGGCGCTCGACCCCACGGTCGCCGCCGTGCTGCTCGAACCGGTGCAGGGCGAGGGCGGGGTCAACCCGGCGACGCCCGAGTACGTCGCCGGCGTCCGGCGCCTGTGCGACGAGCGGGGCGTCCTGTTCATGGTCGACGAGGTCCAGACCGGCCTCGGCCGCACCGGCGCCTGGTTCGGCCACCAGCACTTCGACGTGGTTCCCGACGTGGTCACCATGGCCAAGGCGCTCGGCAACGGCGTCCCGATCGGGGCGTGCTGGGCCAAGGCCGAGGTCGCCGCCGCGTTCGAGCCCGGCGACCACGCCACCACCTACGGCGGCCAGCCCCTCGCCACCGCAGCGGCCGCTGCGGTGCTCGCGGTCATGGAGGCCGAGGACGTGCCCTCGCGGGCGCGCCAGGCGGGCCAGGCCCTCGCCGATGGGCTCGGCGGCCATCCGCACGTCGCGGTCGTGCGAGGGCTCGGCCTGCTCCTGGCCGTGGAGCTGGGGGCCGGCATCGATGCCCGGGCGGTGGCGGCCGACCTGCTCGCCCACGGGGTCGTGGTCAACGCCGTGACGCCCACCGCGCTGCGGCTGGCGCCGTCGCTGCTGATCACCGACGACGAGGTGGAGGAAGCCGTCGGCGCGATCGGCGCCGCCCTCGACCGCCAGGAGGTCCCGTCGTGACCCGCCACCTGCTCGAGATCGACGACCTGACCCCGGCCGAGCTGCACCAGGTGCTCGACCGCGCCGTCAGCGCCCATCCGGTCCAGGTGCTCGAGGGCCGGGGCGCCGCGCTCATCTTCGAGAAGCCCTCGAACCGCACGCGCAACTCCACCGAGATGGCGGTGGTCGAGCTCGGGGGCCACCCGATCTACCTCAAGCCCGATGAGGTCGACATCGACGGGCGGGAGTCCGCCGAGGACGTGGCCCGCACGCTCGCCTGCTACCACGCGGTGATCGCGGCGCGCGTGTTCGACCACACCGTGCTCGAGCGGATGGCCGGCGCGGTCGAGATCCCCGTCGTCAACCTGCTGTCCGACCTCAGCCACCCGCTGCAGGCGGTCGCCGACCTCCTCACCATGCGCGCCGAGTTCGGCGCCGACCTGGCCGGGCGCATCGTCACCTGGGTCGGCGACTACTCCAACGTCGCCCGCTCGCTGGCCCTCGCCTGCGCGGCGGAGGGGATCGAGGTCCGCTTCGCCTGCCCGGACGGGTACGACCCCCACGTCGACGACCTCGCCCGGTTCGAGGCGGCCGGCAGCCCGAAGGTGGTGGCCGGCGACGATCCCCAGGCGCTCGTCGAGGGTGCGCACGTCGTGGTCACCGACGCCTGGTACTCGATGGGCCAGGAGGCCGAGGCCGCGCAGCGGCGCCCGATCTTCGCCCCCTACCGTGTCGACGTCGCGCTGATGGATGTCGCCGCCACCGACGCCATCTTCCTGCACTGCCTCCCCGCCCACCGCGGCGAGGAGGTCACCGACGAGGTCCTCGACGGCCCGCAGAGCCGGGTGTGGCCCGAGGCCGCCAACCGCCTGCCGGCGGCGCGCGGTGCGCTCGAGTGGCTCCTCATCGCCTCGGAGGCGGGGCGATGAGCTCGAGCGCAGCGCCCACCCGCCTCGCCAAGGCGCAGCGCCAGCACCTCGTGGCCAAGCTCCTCGCCGGCCACGCCGTGCACAGCCAGGAGCAGCTCGTGGCGCTCCTCGCCGAGGAGGGCGTGGCCGCCACGCAGGCCACGGTCAGCCGCGACCTCGACGATCTGGGGGCCGTCCGGGTCCGCATCGCCGGCGGCGAGGCGACCTACGCCGTGCCCGAGCTCACCAAGCACCCGGTGCTCCCCGAGGAGCTGGTCCGGCGGGCCTTCGCCGACCACGTGGTCGAGGTGGCCCACTCGGCGAACCTGGTCGTCCTGCGCACACCGCCCGGCACCGCGAACGTGGTCGCCGCCGCCCTCGACCGCTCGGGACGCCCCGAGATCGTGGGCACCGTCGCGGGCGACGACACCATCCTCGTCATCGTCGGCGAGGGCACCCCCGGCAGCACCGCGGCCGAGTGGTACCGCGAGCTGGCCGGCCTGACATGATCCGATCCGGGCGCTGAGGCCCGCTCACCGAACAAGGAACGAGGAAGCAACGTGGCGAAGCGCGTGGTACTGGCCTACAGCGGTGGTCTCGACACCTCCGTGGCCGTGCGCTGGATGATCGAGCAGTGGGGCGTCGAGGTGATCTGCCTCGCCGTCGACGTCGGCCAGGCCAGCGACGACTGGGACGTCGTGCGCGAGCGGGCCAAGGCGGCCGGCGCCCTCGAGGCGATCGTGGTCGACGCCCGCAAGGAGTTCGCCGACGACTTCGTGGCGCCCGCGCTCAAGGCCAATGCCATGTACGAGGGGCGCTACCCGCTCGTCTCGGCGCTGAGCCGCCCCGTCATCGTGAAGCACCTCGTGGAGACCGCCCGCTACCACGGCGCCCAGGCGGTGGCCCACGGCTGCACCGGCAAGGGCAACGATCAGGTCCGCTTCGAGGTGTCGACGCGAGCCCTGGCGCCGGACCTCGAGGTCCTCGCCCCGGTGCGGGGGTGGGGGATGACCCGCGAGGACTCCATCCACTACGCCTACGACCACCAGATCCCGATCGTGGCGACGAAGGAGAAGGTGTACTCGATCGACGACAACCTCTGGGGCCGGGCGATCGAGTGCGGTGAGATGGAGGACCCCTGGGCGGTGCCGCCGCCCGGGGTGTGGCTGCTCACCAAGCCCACCGAGACCGAGCCGCGCGACGTCGTCATCGGCTTCGAGCAGGGCCAGCCCGTCTCGGTCGACGGCGAGCGCCTCGAGATGCTCGACATCATCGACCGGCTCAACGGCATCGTCGGCAGCTACGGCTGGGGCCGCATCGACATGGTGGAGAACCGCCGCGTCGGCATCAAGAGCCGCGAGACCTACGAGTGCCCCGCGGCCCTGGCGCTCATCCTCGCTCACAAGGACCTCGAGTCGATCTGCCTCGAGCGCGACCTCGACCGCGAGAAGGCGCGGATCGAGCCCCGCTACGCCGAGCTGATCTACGACGGCCTGTGGTTCAGCCCGCTCAAGGAGTCCTTCGACGCCTTCGTCGACAAGAGCCAGGAGTTCGTGACCGGCGAGGTCCGCCTGCGGCTCGCCCCGGGCTCGTGCCAGGTGACCGGCCGGCGCTCGGAGCACTCGCTCTACGACTACGAGCTGGCCACCTACGACGCCGCCGACACCTTCCGCCACGAGGACTCGGCCGGCTTCGTGCGGCTGTGGGGCCTCGGCATCGAGACCTGGTCGGCCCGGCAGGCCTCCAAGCGGCCGTCGAGCTGATGACCGAGCTCACCGAGGGCGACGGCAAGACGCTTTGGCACGGGCGCTTCGCCGCTGGCCCCGCCGAGGCGCTCCTCGCCTACACGGTGTCGTTGCCCTACGACCAGCGCCTCTGGCCCGACGACATCGCCGGGTCGCGCGCCCACGTGCGCGGGCTGCTGCGTGGCGACCTGCTGACCGACGACGAGGCGGCGACGATCCTCGGCGCCCTCGACCAGGTGGCCGATGAGCTCGCCTCCGGAACCTTCACCTTCGGCCCCGCCGACGAAGACATCCACACCGCCGTGGAGCGGCGCGCCACCGAGATCGCCGGTCCGGCGGGCGGCAAGCTCCACACCGGTCGCAGCCGCAACGACCAGGTGGCCACCGACCTGCGCCTCTACGCCAAGCGGGTCCTCGGCGAGGTCGCCGAGGGGGTCCTCGCCCTCCAGGAGGTGCTCCTCGCCCGCGCCGACGAGGCCGGCGATGCCTACCTCCCCGGGTACACGCACCTGCAACGGGCTCAGCCGATCTTGCTCCGCCACCACCTGCTGGCCCACGGCTGGGCGCTGGCGCGCGACGTGGACCGGCTGCTCGACGCTCGGCGACGCGCGGATGTCTCGCCGCTCGGCGCCGGCGCGCTGGCGGGGTCGTCGCTGCCGCTCGACCCGGTGGGCACCGGCCTCGACCTCGGCTTCGCCGGCGTGTTCGACAACTCGCTCGATGCGGTCAGCGACCGCGACTTCGTGGCCGAGGCCCTCTTCGCCCTCGCCCTGGTGGGCGTCCACCTCTCGCGCATCGGCGAGGAGGTGTGCCTGTGGGCCTCCGACGAGTTCGGGTTCCTCGGCCTCGACGACGCCTTCAGCACGGGCTCGTCGATGATGCCCCAGAAGAAGAACCCCGAC
>JAGQSL010000369.1 GCA_020439525.1 Acidimicrobiales bacterium
GGCCGAGCTCGACGCGGCGGTCGCCGAGGCCGAGGCCCAGGTGGCCGACGCCGAGGCGCAGCTCGCAGACGATACCGACGGCGGCGCGAGCGACGAGCAGCTGGCCGCCGACGAGTCGGCGGTCACCTCGGCGAACGACCAGCTCGCGGCGGCGCAGGACGCGCTCGAGGGGGCTCAGCTCGTGGCCGGCTTCGACGGCACGGTGGCCACCGTGGAGCTGACCGTGGGGGAGGAGCTCACCTCGGGAGGAACCGGCGGGACCACCCCGACCGGCTCCGGGAGCGGATCGGGCGGATCGGCCAGCACGCTCGGCACCAGCAGCGCCGGGTCCGGGCCCGGCGCGTCGACCGGCTCGACCACCTCGACGAGCAGCGCAGACATCACGCTCACCACCACCGGCAGCTACACGGTGAGCCTCGGGTTCGATGACACCGACGTGACCTCGCTGGCGACCGGCCAGGTGGCCACCGTGGCGCTCGCCACCACCTCGTCGTCGAGCACCCAGGCGTTCCCCGGGTTCCCCGGTGGAGGCTTCCCCGGCGGTGGATTCCCCGGTGGGCAGGCGACCGCGTCGACCGGTGGGGCGGACGGAGGTGCCGGCGACGACACCGCCAGCGGCGATGACGAGGCGGCGATGCCCTCGACGACGGGCGACGGTGTGGACGGGCTCGTCACCGAGGTGGGCACGATCGCGGACGCCAGCTCGGGCGTCGCCTCGTACCCGGTCACCGTCGCCTTCCAGGACGCCTCGGGGGACTTCAACGTCGGGGCCTCGGTGTCGGTGACGATCACCTACGCGCAGGAGGCGGACGCCCTCTCGGTGCCCACCCGGGCGATCACCACCGCCGACGGCACCTCGACCGTCGAGGTGGCGACCGGCGACGGCACCGAGACCCGCACGGTCGAGCTGGGCCTCGTCGACGGGACGATGACCCAGGTCACCTCCGGCCTCGTCGCCGGCGAGTCGGTGGTCATCGCCGGCCCATCGTTCGGCGGGCCGGGCGGCACCGGAGGCGGGTTCGCACCGCCCGACGGCGCCGAGCTGCCGGCCGGCGCCGCGCCCGACGCGACCGCGGGGGCGGGCTCGTGACCGCCGTCCTCGAGCTCCACGACGTGACCAAGGTGTACGCCGCCGGGGAGCTGGAGGTGAGGGCCCTCGGCGGGGTCACCCTCGCCATCGACGAGGGGGAGCTGGTCGCCGTGATCGGGCCCTCCGGTTCGGGGAAGAGCACGCTGATGCACATCCTCGGGTGCCTCGACGTGCCCACCTCCGGGTCGTTCCGCCTCGCTGGCGAGGACGTCGCCGAGCTGCACGAGGACCGCTTGGCCGAGCTGCGGAACCGCCACATCGGCTTCGTGTTCCAGCAGTTCAACCTGCTGTCGTACCTCGACGCGTGGCGCAACGTGGAGCTCCCGCTGGTGTACGCGGGCGTCGACGCCCACGAGCGGCGGGAGCGGGCCCGGAGGGCCCTCGCCCAGGTCGGCTTGGCCGACCGGGCCGACCACAAGCCCGGCGAGCTGTCGGGCGGCCAGCAGCAGCGGGTGGCCATCGCCCGGGCGCTGGTGACCGAACCCGCCTTGATCCTCGCCGACGAGCCCACGGGCAACCTCGACTCGACCTCGACGGCGGACGTGCTGAGCCTCTTCGACGAGCTGCACGCATCCGGGCGCACGATCGTGCTGATCACCCACGAGGCCGACGTGGCCGCCCGCGCCCAGCGAACGATCCAGATCCGCGATGGCCTCGTGTGGGACCCCGATCGGGAGGTGACCCGTGCGCTGGCGTGACACGGTGCGCACCGCGACCGAGGCGGTGCGCACCCACCGGCTGCGCTCGGCGCTCACCATGCTCGGCATCCTCATCGGGATCACCGCGGTCATCCTCACGGTCGGGCTCGGCAACGGCGCCAAGGCCGAGGTCCGCGATCAGATCGACGAGCTCGGCACGAACCTGCTCGTCGTCTCCCCGGGCTCGAGCACCGACAGCGACGGGATGCGCGGCGGCTTCGGCTCGGCCTCGACCCTGACGGTGCAGGACGCGGATGCCCTCGCCTCCGCCGACGTGGCTCCCGACGTCGAGGCGGTGGCCGCCACGTCGACCGCCTCGGTCTCGCTCGTGGCCGGCGACGCCAACTGGACGACCACCCTCACGGGGACCACCCCGTCGTGGCAGGAGGTCCGCTCGCGCGAGATGACCTCTGGCCGGTTCCTCGATGACGACGATGTGGCCGAGGCCGCCATGGTCGTGGTGCTGGGGCCGGACACGGCCGAGGAGCTGTTCGGCTCGACGACGCAGGCGGTGGGCCAGCAGGTCGCCTACGACGGCCGCACGCTGGAGGTGATCGGGGTGCTCGAGGCGCTCTCGTCGTCGGAGCAGACGACGAGCAACGACGTGGCGATCGTCCCGCAGACCACCTACGCCGAGCGGCTGGTCGGTGGCGCCGACCGCGATGCGGTCGACGCCATCTACGTCAAGGCGAGCGGCGAGTCCACGCTGTCCGCGGCATACCAGGAGGCGCAGGCGACGCTGCTCAACCTGCACGGCTCCGCGTCCGCCGACGACGCCGACTTCTCGATCGCCACCCAGGAATCGATCCTCGCGGCGGCCACCGAGGTGGACCAGACCATGACGGTGATGCTCGGCGGGATCGCCGTGATCTCGCTGCTCGTCGGGGGCATCGGCGTCATGAACATCATGCTGGTCTCGGTCACCGAGCGCGTCCGCGAGATCGGGCTGCGCAAGGCGATCGGTGCCCGGCCGCGGCACATCCGCCAGCAGTTCCTGGTCGAGGCGTCGGTCCTCGGTCTCGCCGGTGGCCTGCTCGGCGTCGTGCTCGGGGGCGTGGGCGCCATCGTGCTCCCGTCGCTGACCGACGCTCGGGTCGTGCTGTCGGCGCCGGCGTCGGTCGCCGCCATCGGCGTGGCCATCGGCATCGGCGTCCTCTTCGGCGTGTACCCCGCCTCCCGGGCGGCCCGCCTGGCTCCCATCGACGCTCTCCGGAACGAGTGAACTCCATGCGCACGCGCCCGCTTCCCACCCTCATCGCCGCCACCGCCGCGGCCGCCGTGCTCGGCCTCGGCGGCGTGGCCGTCGCCGCCCGGTCTGATGGTGGTGCCCGCTACCGCACGGCCGTGGCCTCGACCGAGGCGGTCGACCAGGTGCTCGACGCAGTCGGCACCATCGAGCCGGTGTCGCAGGCCGCCGTCGCCTTCCCGACCTCGGGCACCGCCGCCTCCGTCGCCGTCGAGGTCGGCGACGAGGTCGCCGTGGGAGAGATCCTCGCCGGGCTCGACACCGACGAGCTCGAGGTCTCGCTCCACGAGGCCCAGGCCGACCTCGCCCAGGCCGAGCTGGTGCTCCAGCTCGCCCTCGACGGCGAGGAGGTGACCTCGGCGGGAGCCGGTACGCCCGGCGGCGGGCTGGGTCGGAGCGCGGGTGCGGCGGCGTCGGGGGCGCTCACGGACGCCCAGCAAGCGGTGCTCGACGCCCAGCACGCGGTCGACGAGTCCCTGGCGGCGGCCGAGGCGGCGATGGCGGCTGCCGCCGACGTGTGCTCGGACGACGAGGCGCCGACCGCCACCACCACGACGCCGGAGGCCACCGACGACACGGTGGTCGACGACGGCACCACCACCTGTCGGGAGGCCCTGGCCACTGCGCTCGACGCGCAGCGGGCCCTCGCCGACGCGCAGGCCGAACTTGCGGCCGCCTCGAGCGCGCTCAGCGACCTGCTGGCCGAGCTCGCCGACGACGCGGTGTCGACCCCCACCACCACGACCACGACGCCATCGTCGCCGGCGGCGCCGTCGACCACCGGACCGAGCGGTGTCGGCGACTCGGCCTCGGGCGAGGGTGCCGGCTCCACGGCATCGCCGTCGA
>JAGQSL010000370.1 GCA_020439525.1 Acidimicrobiales bacterium
ACTCGGTCAGCACGGCCGCCGACGACTCCTCGAGCTTGGCTCGGACCTCGTCGACCACCGCGACCTTCTCCGGTCGGGGGTTCTCCATGGGCACCTCCTCTCTCTTTGTCTCGGGTGAAAAAGCGAACTGGGCGTCCGCAGACGGCGAACACCCAGAGGAGACGAGAGATCGTCCACCTCGTCTGGCGGGGCTGGCCCATTCTCACCCGGGGGTGACCAGAGGTCTTCGGCGACTGCAGGTTGTGCGGGGGCCACCGTAGCCGGTGACCCCCGGGAACTCCTAGGCGACGGCCTCGGGCTTGAGCCGGCCGGCGTCGACCTTGACGCCGGGGCCCATGGTCGAGGACACCACGATCTTCTTCAGGTACCGGCCCTTGGCGGACGCCGGCTTGGCCCGCTGCAGCTCGTCGAGCACGGCGCGGAAGTTCTCCTCGAGCGCCTCGGGCCCGAAGCTGGCCTTGCCCAGCGGCACGTGCACGTTGCCGTAGCGGTCGGTGCGGTACTCCACCTTGCCGCCCTTGAACTCGCCGACGGCCTTGGCCACGTCGGTGGTCACCGTGCCGGTCTTGGGGTTGGGCATCAGCCCTCGGGGGCCGAGGACGCGACCCAGCCGGCCGACGGTGGGCATCTGGTCGGGCGTGGCGATGGCCAGGTCGAAGTCGAGCATGCCCCCCTCGACCTCGGCGGCCAGGTCGTCGGCGCCCACGAAGTCGGCGCCCGCCTCCCGCGCCGCGGTGGCGGCCTCGCCGGCGGCGAACACGGCGATGCGCACGTCCTTGCCGGTGCCCGCGGGCAGCGCCACGGTGCCGCGCACCNNCGGCCTTGCGGGGGTCGACGCCGAGGCGCACGACGAGCTCGATCGTCTCGTCGAACGTGGCGGACGCCAGGCTCTTCACGAGCTCCAGCGACTCGGTCACGCCGTGCAGCGCATCGCGGTCGAACCGCTTCGACGCGTCGGAGTACTTCTTGCCCTTCGCCATGGTGGCTCCCTCGGTGGTTCGTGGCCGCCGGGCGAGGTGGTCCCGGTCGAGCCGTGGTGGACCGCCCGCCGGACGGCGGGCGGCGAGATTCGGGTCAGACGACGGTGAGGCCCATCGAGCGGGCGGTGCCCTCGATGATCTTCTTGGCGGCGTCGAGGTCGTTGGCGTTCAGGTCGGGGAGCTTCACCTTGGCGATCTCCTCGATCTGGGCGGACGTGACCGAGCCGGCCACCTCCTTGCCCGGGTTGTTGGCGGCCTTCTCGACCCCGGCGGCCTCGCGCAGCAGCACCGGCGCCGGCGGCGTCTTGGTGATGAACGTGAACGACCGGTCCTCGAAGATCGTGATCTCGACCGGGATGATCGTGCCGCGCTGGGCCTCGGTCTGGGCGTTGTACGCCTTGCAGAAGTCCATGATGGCCACGCCGTGGGGGCCGAGCGCGGTGCCGACCGGCGGCGCGGGCGTCGCCTGGCCGGCCGGGATCTGGATCTTGACGACGGCCTTGACCTTCTTCTTGGCCATGTTCCTGTGTGCTCCTGCGAATACTTGGGGACGGACGAGCGTAGGCGTCGGGCCTACAGCTTCGCCACCTGAGAGAAGTCGAGCTCGACCGGGGTCTC
>JAGQSL010000371.1 GCA_020439525.1 Acidimicrobiales bacterium
CCGTGCTCGCCGGCCACGTCGGTGGCGACCATGCGGTGGGGCCGGTCGCCCAGGATCTTGCCGACCTGCTGGGTGAGCACCCGACCGGGCCCGGCCTCGACGAAGGTGCGCACGCCGGCGGCGTACATGGACTCGATCTGGTCGACGAAGCGCACGCCGCTCGTGACCTGTTCGGCGAGCCGCCCGGCGATGGCCGAGGGATCCTGGGCGGGGTAGGGCTCGGCCGTCACGTTCGACCACACGGGGAAGGCCGGGGCGGCGGCATCGACGGCAGCGAGGCGCTCGGCCAGCAGCTCGCCCGCCCGGGCGATGACGGGGCTGTGGAACGCGCACGCGACCGGCAGCAGCTTGACCTTCGTGCCCGCCGCCGCGAGCGCGGCGGCCGCGGCTTCCACCGACGCCGTGGGCCCCGAGATGACCGCCTGCCTGGGCCCGTTGTGGTTGGCGAGCACGACGTCGGGCCACGCGGCGAGGCGCTCGGCGGCCTCGTCGCGGGTGAGCTCGACCGCGGCCATCGTGCCGGGGTCGCCCCCCGATTCGGCGACGGCGGCGAGGATGGCGTCGCCGCGCGCCGCGGACAGCTCGAGCAGGGTGCGCTCGTCGAACGAGCCGGCCGCGGCGAGGGCGGCGAGCTCCCCGTACGAGTGGCCGCCGGCCACGTCGGGCTCGATGCCGAGGCGACGCAGCACGCGCGTGATGAGCAGCGAGGCGATGCCGAGCGTGGGCTGGGCGACGTTCGTGGCGGTGATGGCCGCCTGCTGGTCGGCGCGGTCGCCGGGCGTGAAGGCCGTCGGCGGGAACAGGGCGCCGAGCCACGGAGCCCCGGCCTCGAGCAGGTCGTCGAGCCCGCCCAGGTGCACGGCGAGGTCGGCGGTCATCCCGGGCCGCTGGCTGCCCTGGCCCGGATAGAGGAACGCCACCTTGGCGGCGTCGCCGAGGTCGGGGTCGATCGGCCCGGGGGCCGCGAGGAACACCCCCGCGCGCTCGTCGGCGCGGCCCTCGGCGGCGAGGGCGCACCCGGCGGCGAGGTCGGCGAACGAGTCGGCCACGATCGCCGCCCGGACCGGCCCCGAGCCGGTGCCGCAGACCGCGGCGGCGAGGTCGCGCAGCCGGTGGCGCTGGGCGTGCGGGTCGACCTCGGCGATCTCGGCGGCGAGGCGGCCCAGATCGGCGATCGACGCATCGTCGCCGCGCAGCAGGAACAGCTCGGCCGGCCAGCGCTCGACGCCGAACGCGGGGGCCTCGTCGCCGTCGTAGCTCGACAGCACGGTGTGGAAGTTGGTGCCGCCGAACCCGAAGGCGCTCACGCCGGCCCGGCGGTGGCCGCCGACCCACGGCTGGGCCTTGTCGACGAACCGGAACGGGCTCTCGTCGGGCTTCCAGTACGGGTTGGGCGCGACGAGGTTGGCGGTGGGCGGCAGGACCCGGTGGTGCAGGGCCTTCGCCGCCTTGATGAGCCCGGCGAGGCCGGCGGCGCACTTGGTGTGGCCGATCTGGCTCTTCACCGAGCCCAGCACCACCTGGCCGGCGGGGACGCCGGCCTCGGCGAACAGCTCGGTGAGCGTGGCCATCTCGGTGCGGTCGCCGACCACGGTGCCGGTGCCGTGGGCCTCGACCAGGCCGATCTCGCCGAGGTCACCGCCCGCCTGCTGGAGGGCGCGCAGCACGGCGCGCTGCTGGCCCTCCTTGCGGGGGGCGGTGAGGCCGAGGTGGCGCCCGTCGGAGCTGCCGGCCACCGCGTCGATCACCGCGTAGATCCGGTCGCCGTCGCGCTCGGCGTCGACCCGGCGCTTGAGCACCACGCAGGCGATGCCCTCGCCGAGGGCGATGCCGTCGGCGTCGGCGTCGAACGTGCGGCAGCGGCCGGTGGGCGAGAGGGCGTGGACCGACGCGAACAGCAGGTAGTCGTTGAGCCCGTTGTGCAGGTCGGCGCCACCGCAGAGCACGAGGTCGGAGGTGCCGGCGCGCAGCTCCTTGCAGGCGGCGTCGAGCGCGGCGAGCGACGAGGCGCAGGCGGCGTCGACCGTGTAGTTCACGCCGCCGAGGTCGAGGCGGTTGGCGATGCGCCCGGCGATGACGTTGGCGAGCACGCCGGGGAACGAGTCCTCGGTGAGCGCCGGCAGCCACTCCTCGAAGCCGGGCGGGATCGTCCCGAAGATCTGGGGCAGGAAGGCCCGGATGCCGTACGCGCCGGCCAGCTCGTTGCCCGACTCGGTACCGAAGATGACCGACGCCCGCTCCCGGTCGAAGGCGCGGGTGGCGTAGCCGGCGTCGGCGAGGGCGCGGGCCGCCACCTCGAGGGAGAGCAGCTGCACCGGCTCGATGGCGGCCAGCGAGGCGGGCGGGATGCCGTAGGCGAGGGGGTCGAAGCCCACGGGCGGCAGGAACCCGCCCCAGCGCGACGGCGTCTTGCGGCCGGCGTCCTTGGTGAAGGCGTCGGCGTCGTAGTAGCGAGCCACGTCCCAGCGGGTCTCGGGCACCTCGGTGACCAGGTCGGTGCCGGCCACGATCTGGGCCCAGAGCTGGTCGGCACCGATGGAGCCGGGCAGGAACGACTCCATGCCGACGATGGCGATGTCGAGCGGGTCGGGGCGGCGGCGCTCGTCGCGGACCGCGACCCTCGCCGTCTCACCCTCGGGGCGCAGGTAGGCGGCCGACCCGGCGCTCACCTCCTCGTGGAGGGCGGCGACGGTGGTGACCTCGTGGCGCAGCGTCGCCACCTCGCCGATCATGTACATGCCCTCGCGGCGCTGTTCGGCCTCGTCGGCCGCGCGCAGGCCCGAGTCGTCGCGCACGAGCGCCTTCGACGCGATGCGGAGGCGGCCGAGGTTGAGGCTCTCGAGCTCCGCCCAGCGAGCCTTGGCCTCGACGCCCTCGGCGATCAGCTCGTCGCGGCGCGCCGCGAAAGCGCGCACGAAGTCGGTCTCGACGCAGCGCGTGGCGTGGCCCGGTGCCGTCTCGAGGAGCACGGTGGTGTCGCAGTGCACGGCGACGTCCTGGAACGCCGGCTGGATCGCCCCGGCGCCGACCGCTTCCTCGGTGAAGAGGTACGCCGTGCCCATCAGCACGCCGACCTGGGCGCCCCGGGCCGCCAGCGGCGCGGCCGCCACCGAGGCCATGGCCGCCGAGCGGGCGTCGTGGATGCCGCCGGCGAACAGCACCTGGAGGTGCTCGGGATCGTCGACCTCGAGCAACCGCTCGATCTGCGCGTCCCACAGGGCGAAGCTGCTCCGCGGCCCGACGTGGCCGCCGCACTCGCGCCCCTCGAAGATGAACTTGCGGGCGCCATCCTTCAAGAAGCGGTCGAGCAGGCCCGGCGACGGGACGTGGAGGTAGGTGCTGATGCCGGCGGCCTCGAGGGGCGTCGCCTGGCTGGGCCGGCCGCCGGCGATGAGCGCGAACGGCGGGGCGACCTCGTGGACGACCTCGAGCTGCTCGGCCCGCAGGTCGGCGGGCACGAAGCCCAACACGCCGACGCCCCACGGGCGGTCGCCCAGGAGCTCCTGGGTCTGCAGCAGCAGCTCGCGCACCTCGGGCCCGCGCAGCAGGGCGAGGGCGAGGAACGGCAGGCCGCCGCCCTCGGCCACGGCGAGGGCGAACTCGGCCCGGTCGCTGACGCGCGTCATCGGTCCCTGGGCGATCGGGTAGCGGGTGCCGTTGGCCTCGGCCACGCCGTGGCCGGGGGCGAGCGGCTCGGCGTCGACCGCCGCGCGGGCATTGGCGTCGATGGCGGCCGCCACCGCCTGGACCACGCCGCCCACGGTGACGTACCGCTCGGCCAGCGTGGCGGCGAACCCGCCGTCCTGACCGATGGGCACCAGCTGGGTGCGCAGGTCGGCGCCGAGGAACGAGGCGACCTCGTCCGCGCCGGTGTCGTCGGGGAGGTCGG
>JAGQSL010000372.1 GCA_020439525.1 Acidimicrobiales bacterium
CGGACCACATGACCGAGTACATCGACAGCTCGAGTCGGTTGGGCTCGCGGCCGAGGATGTCGACGATGTCGGCCAGCTCCGCATCGGTCAGTCCCAGGGCGATGTGGATCGGCGTCTCGTCGCTCACGCCGAGAGGCTACCGGGCCTCGCTCAGGGCCCTGGAACCTCGGGGACCTCGATGACCACCGACGTCGCCTTGACCGATGCGGTGGCGATCGAGCCCGGCTCGAGGCCGAGGTCGGCGACCGCCTCGCTCGTGACGATGCTGACCACGCGGTGCGGCCCGGCCTGGACCTCCACCTTGGCGATGAGGCCGTCGACCTCGACCTTGGTGACCAGGCCGGTGAAGCGGTTGCGGGCCGAGCGGGTGGCCGTGGAGCCGAGGGTGGGCGCGTCGGCGTGGGCCACGAGGTAGGCGGCGAGGCTGGCCCCGTCGACGTGGCGCTGGCCGCCCTCGGTGCGGCTGCCCTCGACCTCCCCGGCGTCGACGAGGCGTCGGACCGTGTCGACGCTCACGCCGAGGAGCTCGGCGGCCTGCCCGATGCGCAGCTGGGTCACGTCGCCGCACGCTACGCCAGCGCCGAGCCGCCCCGTTCTGCCGCGCCCACCGGTCCCACCACCGCCACCCCGAGCGGCAGAACCCGCGCCGACCCCCCACCCACCCGTTCTGCCGCGCCCACCGGTCCCACCACCGCCACCCCGCGCGGCAGAACCGGGGAGGGGTCGAAGATCGACGATCCCCGCCCTGGGCCGGTAGCGTTGCCCCATGGCTCGCACGTGCAAGGTTCTCAGCCCGCTTGTCGTGCTCGCGCTCGCTCTTGGCGCATGCGGCTCGAGCTCCGACGAGGGCACGACCACCACCGGCGCCGACGGGAGCGCCTCGCGCTCGCTGGTCACGTGCCGGGCGAGCGGCGAGATCACGGTGGCGGCGGCGGCGTCGCTCACCGAGGCGTTCACCACCATCGGCGATCAGATGGAGGCGGCCTGCGAGGATGCGGCGATCACCTTCACCTTCGACTCGTCGGGGAAGCTCTCGGAGCAGATCCTCTCGGGCGCCCCGGTCGACGTGTTCGCCTCGGCCGATGAGGGCAACGCCGAGAAGGTGGCCGACGAGGCGGTCGGCGCTCCCGAGCCCTTCGCCCGGAACCAGCTCGTCATCGTGACCAAGCCCGGCAACCCCGAGGGCATCGCATCGCTGGCCGACCTGGCCGACCTGGCCGACGCCGGGGTCGTGGCCCTCTGCGCCGAAGACGCGCCCTGCGGCAGGTTCGCCGGCCAGGCGCTCGAGGCGGCGTCGGTCGACATCGACGAGGGCCGCGTCACCCGCGGCCAGAACGCCAAGGCCACGCTCACCGCCGTGACCGAGGGCGATGCGGTGGCCGGCATCGTCTACGTGACCGACGCCAGGGCGGCGGGTGACGGCGTGGAGGCGGTCGCCATCCCCGAGGACCAGAACGTCATCGCCACCTACCCGGTGGTGGCGATCGACGGCCCCGGCGACGACGACCTCGCCGACGCGTTCGTCGCCTACCTGCAGACCGATGCCGCCCAGCAGGTCCTCGCCGACGCCGGGTTCCTCGCCCCGACGTGATCGGGCGCCGCGGGCGCCGTCGTCCGCCGATCGTCGCCCTCGCCCTCGGGGCCGTCGCCGTCGCCCTGATCGCCATCCCCCTGGTCGGCCTCCTCCAGCGCGCCGCCTGGGGTTCGCTCGTCGACGACCTCACCGACCCGGCCAGCACCGAGGCGCTCCGGCTCTCGCTCACCACGTCGCTCGCCGCCACCGGCGTCGCGCTGGTCCTGGGCCTCCCGCTCGCGTGGCTGCTCGCCCGCACCGACCTTCCTGGCCGCGCCGTGGTCCGGGCCCTCGTGCTGCTGCCGATGGTGCTGCCCCCGGTGGTCGGGGGCGTGGCCCTCCTCAGCGCCTTCAGCCTGCGCAGCCCGCTCGGCGGCTGGCTCCACGACGTCTTCGGCCTCCAGCTGACGTTCTCCACCGCCGGCGTGGTCCTCGCCGAGACCTTCGTCGCCCTCCCCTTCTTCGTGATCACCGTCGAAGCCGCCCTGCGACAGGCCGACGAGCGCTACGAGCAGGTCGCCGCGACGCTCGGCGCCCGCCCGGCGACGATCTTCCGACGGGTCACCCTCCCGGCGATCGCGCCGGCCGTGGGCGCCGGTGCCGTGCTGGCGTGGGCGCGGGCACTCGGCGAGTTCGGGGCCACGGTCACCTTCGCCGGCAACATCGCCGGGCGGACGCGGACCCTCCCGCTGGCGGTCTACCTCGCCCTCGAGTCCGACCCCGACGCGGCCATCGCCCTGTCGCTCGTGCTGCTGGCGGTGTCGTTCGTCGTGCTCGTGGCCCTGCGCGACCGATGGCTGGGGCGATCGTGAGCCTCGAGGCCCGCGTGGTCGTGCCCCGCGCCGGCTTCGACGTGGACCTCCACCTCCGAGCCGAACCGGGCCGGGTGCTGGCGATCCTCGGGCCGAACGGCGCCGGCAAGACCACCGTGCTCGGCGCGGTGGCGGGGACGGTGGCGCTGCACGACGGTCGGATCGCGATCGGCGACCGGGTCGTCGACGAGCCGCGGGCCGGACGCTGGGTGCCGCCCGCCGAGCGGCGGGTGGGGCTGGTGCCCCAGGACCTGCTGCTCTTCCCGCACCTCACCGCCCGCGACAACGTGGCCTTCGGCCTGCGGGCCGCGGGCGCCGGGCGGATCGAGGCGCGCCGCCAGGCCGACGGGTGGCTGGAGCGCTTCGACGTCGCCGACCTGGGCGACCAGCGACCCGGCGCGCTCTCGGGCGGCCAGGCCCAGCGCGTGGCACTGGCGCGCGCCCTGGCCACCCGCCCCGAGGTCCTCCTGCTCGACGAGCCCCTCTCGGCGCTCGATGCCGGTGCCCGTCGGCGCACGCGTGCCGACCTGCGCCGCTGGCTGCGCGCGTACGACGGGGCGACCGTGCTGGTGACCCACGACCCGGTGGACGCGCTCACGCTCGCCGACGACGTGGCGGTGGTCGAGCGCGGCGCGCTCACCCAGGCGGGGCCCATCGGCGAGGTCGCCGCCCGACCGCGCACCGCCTACGTGGCCGAGCTGCTCGGCACGAACCTGCTCGCGGGCGAAGCCGCCGGATCGCTGGTGCGGGTGGGCGCGGCCACGGTGGTGGTGGCCGGCGAGCACCACGGACCGGTCTTCGCCACCATCAGCCCGGCCGCGGTCTCGGTGCACCGCAGCGAGCCCGAGGGCAGCGCTCGGAACCGCTGGCCCGGCGTGGTGGCCGACCTCGACCTGCTGGGCGACCGGGTGCGCGTGCCGCTCGACGGGCCCGTGCCGCTGGTCGCCGAGGTCACGCCAGCCGCGGTCCACGAGCTGGCGCTGACGCCCGGCGCCGAGGTGTGGCTGTCGGTGAAGGCGACCGAGGTGCGGGTCTACCCGCGCTGAAAACGAACGTGGTTCAGGAGTTCCATTTCACCCGAAGGAGCAGCGGCGACACCGAGCACGCTCCGTGTCGGCACCACCGACCTGGCGCCATTCATGAGTATCACATCGTCCTCCTTTCCCAATATGGACACGAGCGTGAATCGTTGCATCGACTTGTGTCGGACGTGCGAAGGTGCTTGCCTGTGAGCCATGGCTCCGAAGAAGAAGACCCGCACCATGTCCGATGCGCACAAGGCTGCGCTCGCCGAAGGACGCACCCAGGGACGCGCCGTGCGCCTCTACCTGGAAGCGCTCGAGGCGAACAAGCCCAAGCGAGGCCGCAAGCGCACGGCCGATTCCATCAAGAAGCGCCTCGACAAGATCACCGTCGAGCTCGAATCGGCTGATCCGCTCAAGCGCCTCCAGCTCACCCAGGAGCAGCTCGACCTCGAGGCCGAGCTGGCTGCCGGCGATGAGACGGTCGACCTGTCGGAGCTCGAGAAGGGGTTCATCGAGTCCGCCGCCCCCTACGCGGCCCGCAAGGGCATCAGCTACGGCGCCTTCCGCTCGGTCGGCGTCTCGCCTGCGGTGCTGCGCGCCGCCGGCATCAGCCGCAGCGCCTGACGACCGCGGGGATCAGGCCGCTGCTGCGGCGCTCGCGCTGGCGAGCAGCGATCGCAGCAGCGGCACCCCGTCGGCGGAGCCCAACAGGTCGCTGATGGCCCGTTCGGGGTGGGGCATGAGCCCCACCACGTTGCGGCCCTCGCTGCAGATGCCGGCGATGTCGTCGATCGACCCGTTCGGGTTGTCGACGTAGCGCAGCACGATCTGGTCGTTCGCCTGCAGCGCCGACAGCGTGTCGGGAGCGCAGGTGTAGTTGCCTTCGAAGTGGTTGATCGGCACCCGCAACACGTCGCCCACCGTCGCTTCCGAGGTGAGGACCGAGGCGGTCGATTCCACCCGGAGCGCGACGGTCGTGCACAGGAACTTGAGCCCTCGGTTCTTCTGGAGCGCGCCTGGTAGCAGGCCGGCTTCGGTGAGCACCTGGAAGCCGTTGCAGATCCCGATCATCGGTCGGCCGGTCGCGACGTACTCGGCGAGCGCCTCGCCGACCCCGACGCGCAGGTCGAGTGCGAGCATGTTGCCGGCGCCGAGCGCGTCGCCGTACGAGAAGCCGCCTGCCACGGCGACGATGCGGGCGTCGCGGAGCAGCGTCGGGTCGGCCACGAGCTGGTCCGCGAGCACGATCGACGGGTCGGCGCCGGCCATCGCGAGGGCGAGCGCGAGGTCGCGGTCGCGGTTCGTGCCCGGCCCGGCGATCACGAGGGCGGGGACGCCGGTCATCCGTCGAGCCCTTCCCGGTTGAACGCGGCGACGAGCGAACCGACGTCGATCGGCGCCACACCCGGGAGCGCCAACGCCGGGGTGTCGGTCACCGTGCCGAGCACGAACGAGTCGCCGCCCATCGCCGCGCCGAACGTGTCGACGTCGCCCGGTGCGACCTCGACGACGAGCCGCCCCGCGGACTCGGCGAACAGCGACGTCGCGAGGTCGGCGTGCGGGAGGGCGGTCACCTCGGCCCCGAGGCGCCCGGCGATGCACAGCTCGGCGAGGGCGACGGCGAGACCACCTTCGCTCACGTCGTGGCATGAGCGCACGAGGCCGTCGAGGATCGCCCGGTGGAGCCGCCGGTACCGCTCGGGCGCGTCGGGATCGGGCTGAGGGGCGACGCCGGGCTCGGCCGGCTCGCCGGCGACCATGTCGAGGTGACTGCCGGCGAACTCCGGTGCGGTCCGCCCGACGAGCACGAGCACGTTCCCGGCCGCGTGCAGCACCGGTTGCACGCACCGGTCGGCATCGGGCACGTGGGCGACGGCCGTGATCACCAGCGTCGGCGGCACGGCGTGGCGCTGGCCGTCGCTGCCCGTGTACTCGTTGTTGAGCGAGTCCTTGCCCGACACGAACGGCGCCCTGAACGCGTTGGCGGCGGCGACGCAGCCCTCGACCGCGGCGACCAGCTCGCCGAGCGTCGAGGGCCGCTTCGGGTCACCCCACGAGAAGTTGTCGAGCAGCGCCACCCGATCGGGGTCGGCGCCGACGGCGACCACGTTGCGGATCGCCTCGTCGACGGCGACCTGGGCCATCGCGTCCGGATCGTGCAGCCCGTACCAGGGGTTGACACCGATGCCGACCGCGATCCCCTCGGTGTCGGTGGGCGCGGCGAGCACGACGCCGTCGCCCGGGGCGTCACGCTCCCGCCCGACGATCGGCCGCACGAGCGTCGCGCCGAGGATCTCGTGGTCGTAGCGGTGGATCGTGCCGGCCTTCGAGGCGATGTTGCGGTGGGCGAGCAGGGCCAGCAGGGTGGCACCGGCGTCGCCCACCGTGCGCCCCGTCGCCGCGTCGTCGCCCCGTCGCGGTGTCGGCATCGTGGCGTCGAGCCGGCGCTGCGGGCGTCCGTCGTGGAGGAAGTGGGTGTCGAGGTCGACCACCGGTTCGCCGCTGCTGCGGACGACGAGGCGACCGTCCCCGGTGAACCGGCCGACGTCGGCGAGCTCGACGCCGTACAGGTCACACCTGGCCTGGAGCTCGTCGATGAGCGCCGGCGGCACGGCGATCACCATCCGCTCCTGCGCCTCCGACAGCCAGATCTCCCACGGCTCGAGGCCGGCGTACTTGAGCGGTACGCGGTCGAGCTCGACGTCGGCACCGACCCCCTCGGCCATCTCGCCGATCGCGGACGAGAGGCCGCCGGCCCCGCAGTCGGTGATCGCCGTGAACAGGTGCTCGGCACCGACGAGGACGTCGATCAGGAGCTTCTCCACCACCGGGTCACCGATCTGCACGCTGGCACCGGCGACCTCGCCCGTGGTGGCGTCCATCGTGAGCGACGAGAACGTCGCGCCGCGGATGCCGTCGCGCCCCGTGCGGCCACCGAGCACCACGACGCGGTCACCGGGGTACGGCCCGGCGTGCTGCTGCCATCCGGTGGCCTGGCCGATGCAACCTGCGAACACCAGCGGGTTGGTCGTGTACGCGGGGTCGTAGAGGATCGCCCCGGCCACGGTGGGCAGCCCGATCTTGTTGCCGTAGTCGGCGACGCCGTCGATGACACCCTCACGGATGCGCAGCGGGTGCAGCGCCCCGGTGGGCACGTCGTCGACGGGTGTGTCGGGCGGACCGAAGCACAGGATGTCGGTCACGGCGATCGGCGCGTGGGCGATGCCGAGCACGTCGCGGATCACCCCGCCGACCCCGGTGTTGGCACCGCCGAACGGCTCGACCGCCGACGGGTGGTTGTGCGTCTCGGCCTTGAGGGCGATGGTGACGGGCCGCCCGTCGGCGTCGTCGCGGAAGTGGACGATGCCGGCGTTGCCGACGAACGCCGACTTCACGAACGGCGACGCGAGCTCCTCCGTGCAGGCCCGCAGCATGGCGAGCAGCGACGGTCGCTCGACCCCGTCGTCGGCGCTGATGCGCGCCCGGAACGTCTTGTGCGCGCAGTGCTCGCTCCAGGTCTGCGCCAACGTCTCCAGCTCGACGTCGGTGGGCTCGCGTCCGGCGTCGGCGAAGTGCGCCTGCACGACGAGCAGCTCCTCCGGGTCGAGGGCGAGCTTGCGCTCGTGCCCGATCACCATGAGCTGATCGAGGGTCCGTCCGGAGAGCGCGACCACCTCGGCCTTGCCGACGCGGACGCTGTCGGGGTGGAAGACCGGCTCGACGGTGCCGGTCGACCAGCGCTCGATCACCGGGTTGGCCACGACGCGGCGCACGATCTCGTCGACGAGCACGTCGTCGACGCCGGCGCCGAGCTCGACGCGACGCCCGGTGGCGGCGCCGGTGATGCGCACCCCGAGCTGGGCGGCACCGTGGATCACCGATGCGGCGGCGGTGTCGGTCACGCCCGGGAGGAACGTCACCTCGACGCCAGGTCGGGCGGGCACGTCCCAGGTCGCCGTCTGCAGCAGCGGGTCGGCGAGCAGGCCGTGCAGCGAGCCGAGGTCGGTGGCGGTCAGCTCACCCTCGACGAAGACGATGTCGGCGATCGCCACGGCGTCGGGACGGGGGAGCGTGAGGCCGAGGTGCGCTGCAGCGGCAGCGATGCCGGCCGCCCGCGGATCGGGGTCGAGGGAGCGGACGGTGAGGCGGTGCCGACGGGCTGGTTCGGTCCGGTCGGCCGGTGCGGGGTCCACTGCCGCGACCTTATGGTTTCGCGGGCACGGCCCGGATCCATTGAACGAAA
Source organism: Acidimicrobiales bacterium (assembly GCA_020439525.1). Taxonomy (GTDB): domain Bacteria; phylum Actinomycetota; class Acidimicrobiia; order Acidimicrobiales; family Iamiaceae; genus Aquihabitans. Next base: position 7,654 of record JAGQSL010000372.1, read on the forward strand.
TGTCAGCGATCGGGCCCGGACGGGTCACCGCGGGTCCGTTCGATTGAGCGGGTTCGCGGCGCTCCGCTACCGTGCCCGCCCGTGGCGAAGTGGCTGATGAAGTCCGAACCGGACGTGTTCGGGTACGACGACCTGGTCCGGGTGAAGCGTGAAGGGTGGGACGGCGTCCGGAACTACCAGGCCCGCAACTTCATGCGTGCGATGGCCAAGGGCGACGAGATCATCTTCTACCACTCGAACGCCACGCCGCCCGGGGCGGCCGGCATCGCGAAGGTCGTCAAGACCGCCGAGCCCGACCCGACCCAGTTCGACCCGGCCTCCAAGTACTACGACGCGGAGTCCAGCCCCGACGACCCGCGCTGGGACTGGGTGACCGTCGGCCCGGTGAAGAAGCTGCGCTTCGTGCCGCTCGAGACGCTGCGGTCGATGCCCGAGCTGTCCGAGTGCAGGCTGCTCGCCCGCGGCAACCGGCTCTCGGTGATGCCGCTCTCCGACGACGAGTTCGCCGCGATCGCCCGCGCCGGTGGCGTCGCCCGATGACCGACGACGCCGAGTTCACGCCGACCCGGCTGGTGCTGGTCCGCCACGGCGAGTCGCAGGTGACCGTCCGCCGGGTGATCGGAGGCCCGCGCACGTGCTCGGGGTTGTCCGAGCTCGGCGCCCAGCAGGCGCAGTCGCTCCACGACCGCCTCGCCGCGACCGGCGAGATCGAGCCCGGGGTGCTGATCTCGAGCGGCTATCCGAGGGCGATCGAGACGGCGGAGGCGATCGCGCCGGCATTCGGCCTGCCGGTCACGATCGACGAGGCGTTCGGCGAACACGACCCTGGGCCCGACTGCGACGGGCTGTCGTTCGCCGACTTCGTCGACCGATTCGGCATGCCCGACTGGGAGGGCGATCC
>JAGQSL010000373.1:0-806 GCA_020439525.1 Acidimicrobiales bacterium
CGTGAACGGCGACGATCCCGAGGCGTGCGTGCGGGTGGCCCGGCTGGCCTACGAGTTCCGCCAGGCGTTCCACAAGGACGTCGTGATCGACATGGTCTGCTACCGGCGCCACGGCCACAACGAGGGCGACGATCCGAGCTACACGCAGCCGCTGATGTACAAGCGCATCGACGCCCGCCGGTCGGTGCGCAAGCTCTACACGGAGTCGCTGGTCAAGCGGGGCGACATCTCGGTGGAGGAGGCCGAGCAGGCGCTCGACGACTACAGCGCCCGGCTCGGCCAGGCCCTCACCGAGACCCGCGACGCCAAGCCGACATCCGAGATCATCGCCCTGCCGGTGCCGCCGGCGGTGGGCGTGCTGCCCCACGTCGAGACCGGGGTCGAGCGCGGCCAGCTCGACCGCGTCTTCGCCGGGCTCTCCGCGGTGCCCGACGACTTCCAGGTGCACCCGAAGCTGGCGAAGCAGTTCGACGCCCGAGCCAAGCTCTACGAGGGCGGCGAGGTCGACTGGGCCACCGCCGAGGCGCTGGCCATGGGCTCGCTGCTGCTCGAGGGTCGCGACATCCGCTTCGCCGGGCAGGACTCGCGTCGGGGCACGTTCTCGCAGCGCCACTCGGTGCTGTCGGACTACGCCACCGGCGCCGAGCACACGCCGCTGGCCCACCTGGCCGACGATCAGGGGAAGCTCTGGATCTACGACTCGCTGCTCTCGGAGTACGCGGCGATGGGCTTCGAGTACGGGTACTCGGTGGTCAACCAGCAGGGCCTGGTGTGCTGGGAGGCCCAGTTCGGCGACTTCGTCAACG
>JAGQSL010000373.1:916-2831 GCA_020439525.1 Acidimicrobiales bacterium
CTCGAGGGCCAGGGCCCCGAGCACTCGTCGGGCCGCATCGAGCGCTTCCTCACCCTCTGCGCCGAGGACAACATCCAGGTGGCCAACGCCACGAGCGCGGCGCAGTACTTCCACCTGCTGCGCCGCCAGGTGGTGCGCGAGGTGCGCAAGCCGCTCGTGGTCATGACGCCCAAGTCGCTCCTGCGCGCCAAGACGTCGCGCTCGTCGGTGAGCGACCTCGAGCACGGCTCGTTCCAGGAGCTCCTCGACGATCCCGGCGTGGCCGATCGCGAGCAGGTGGAGCGGCTGGTCTTCTGCTCGGGCAAGGTCGCCTACGACGCCATCGCCCGCCGCGACGAGAAGGGCCATCGGGCTGCGGTTATCCGCGTCGAGCAGCTGTACCCGTTCCCGTACCAGCAGGTCACCGAGCTGCTGCGCAGCTACCCGAACGTGAGCGAGGTGGTCTGGCTCCAGGAGGAGCCCGACAACATGGGCCCGCGGGCGTTCGTGGCCGAGCGGCTGTGGCCGCTGCTGCCCGAGGGCGTGAAGTACCGCCAGGTGTCGCGCACGGGCTCGGGCTCGCCCGCCACGGGCAGCCACGCCATCCACGTGCAGGAGCAGGCCCAGATCCTCGACCAGGCGTTCGAGGGCCAGTAGCACGGAACGAGAACGCGTTCTCGTTTCGGGTAGCGTCCCGGCCCATGCCGGAGCCCACGGGGAACGCCGCCTTCGACGCCGCACGAGCTGGGGGAGTGACGGACACGTTCCTGTCGTTCCCCGACGTCCGTGAGGCCAAGGCCAAGGTCTACGACTACATCCGACGCGCGTCGCTCGACAAGGAGACGCAGTCGATGGAGATGCCCGCGCAGTACATGTTCAAGGACATCCCCACCTACGACGAGATCGACGACCCGCTCGAGCTGACCCTCGCCGAGATGGAGCGGTTCGGGATCACCCGGTTCCTCACCAACGTGACCGAGAAGGACCTCGCCCAGCGAGCCCTCACCGAGCACCCCGACAAGTTCTGGGGGATCCTCAACGTCGACCCCAACACGGGGATGGACGCGCTGCGGGCCATCGACGCGGCGGTGGAGCGGTGGGGCGACAAGCTCAAGTCGGTGCACGTCTGGGGCACGGCGCTGCTGCCGCAGGTGGCGATCGACGACAAGAAGATGTACCCGATCTACGCCAAGTGCGTGGAGGCCGGCCTGCCCATCGTCCTCTACGTCGGCGTGCCCGGCCCCCGCCTGCCGATGTCGGCGCAGCTGCCGATCCAGCTCGACGAGGTGTGCTGGTTCTTCCCCGACCTGCGCATCGTGACGCGACACGGCGCCGAGCCCTGGACCGAGCTGATGGTGAAGCTGCTGCTCAAGTGGCCGAACCTCTACTACTCGACCTCGGCCTTCGCCCCGAAGCACTACAACCAGGACATCATCGACTTCGCCAACACGCGCGGGGCCGACAAGGTGATCTACGCCGGGTACTGGGCGGCCGGTCTCACGTTGGATCGGATCTTCGCCGAGCTGCCGAACGTGCCGTTCCGCGACCACGTCTGGCCCAAGTTCCTGCGCGAGAACGCGGAGCGCGTCTTCGGCGGTGCGCCCCATCCCTACCCGGCGAGCTGACGCGTCCACGCCGGTCGGGCCGGCCCGCCGTGTGACCGATGGCCCCTTTACGCGAGCGGTGCCGGGCCATAACGTCCATTACTGACCGAGCGTCGGTTTCGACGCATCGGCGTCCAACCAGGGGAAGAGGGCCATGGCAACGAACGAAGACCTGATCGGTCGCGCGGAGCTCAACGACATCGAGGCGATCCTGTCGGTGGTTGCCGAGGATGGTGACGCGGCCATCCGGGCCGTGAAGGACAACGCCGACGCCATCTTCACCTGGGACTACGAGAAGGGCCGGCGCCCGGCGCTCAACAAGCTCTACGAGA
>JAGQSL010000373.1:2855-3012 GCA_020439525.1 Acidimicrobiales bacterium
CCAGTGGAACGGCGAGACCGATCTCGACTGGTCGATCGAGGTCGACCCGATGGAGCTCGTCGAGATGCAGCGCCAGAGCTTCGGCGAGGACAAGGCCGCCCGAGCTGTGAAGGTGGCCGGTACCCCCTTCGAGAAGTGGGGCGACAAGGAGTTCGAC
>JAGQSL010000374.1 GCA_020439525.1 Acidimicrobiales bacterium
GGCACCTCGGAGATCCAGCGCAACATCATCGCCGAGCGCGTGCTCGGCCTCCCGCGGGGCTGACGCCGTGCGCTTCTCCATCACCCACCCGATGATCAGCCACCCGTACCACCCGGACCTGGCGACGGGGGCAGGCGTGGTCCGGTTGGCGCAGGCGGCCGAGGGCGCGGGGTTCGACGGCTACGGGTTCACGGACCATCCGATCCCGACCCAGGCCTGGCTCGACTCGGGCGGCCACGACGCCCTCGATCCGTTCGTGGCCCTCGGGTTCGTGGCCGCCGCCACCTCGACGCTGCGGCTGATCCCGAACATCGTGGTGCTCCCATACCGGAACCCGTTCACCGTGGCGAAGGCCGGGGCCACGATCGACGTCCTGTCCGGCGGGCGCTTCGTGCTCGCCACCGGCGCCGGGTACCTGAAGGAGGAGTACGACGCCGTCGGCGTGGACCACGCCCAGCGCAACGCCATCTTCGACGAGGCCATCGACGCCATCCGGGCGGTGTGGACCGGCGACGACGTGACCTTCTCGGGCTCGTTCTTCGCCGCAGCCGGCGTGACCGCGCACCCACGTCCGGTGGTGCCGCCACCGATCTGGGTGGGCGGCAACTCCGGCGCCGCTCGCCAGCGGGTGGCTGACCGGGGCGACGGGTGGAACCCGTTCCCGGCACCGCGGGGGATGGCCAAGGTGGTGGGGACGGCGTCGCTGCGAACCGTGGACGACCTGGCCGCGATGATCGAGGACCTGCACCGGCGGCTGGAGGGCGCTGGTCGAGACCCGGCGTCGATCGACATCTGCTTCTCGTGCTTCGCCGGCGGGTCGCCCGCCTCCGACGACTTCGACGCCGCCGCCCACCTGGCCGGGCTCGACGAGCTGGCCGCGCTCGGCGTCACCTGGGTGCAGGTGGGGGTGCCCGGCGATTCGCCCGACCGGGCCGTCGAGGTGATGGCCCGCTACGGCGAGCTGGTGATCGGGCCGCACCGCCGATGACCCTCACGCCCGACGCCGCGCTGCTCACCGATCGGGTGGCCGTCGTGACCGGGGGCGCCTCGGGGTTGGGCAAGGGCATCGCCGACGCGTTCGCCGCCTTCGGGGCTCGGGTGGCGGTGTGGGACAAGGCGGACCCAGGCCAGCCGGTCGACGTGCGGGTGCCCGACGAGGTCGATGCCGCCCTCGCCCGGTGCATCGACGAGCTCGGGGTGCCGACGATCCTGGTGAACAACGCCGGCGGGGTGTTCCACTCGTCGATCCTCGACACCTCGCCCAACGGCTGGGATGCGCTGATCCGAGCCAACCTCGGCCACGTGCTGCTGTGCACGCAACGGGTGGTCCGAGCCATGCGCCACGCCAGCGTCGGTGGGGCGATCGTGAACGTGGCGTCCATCGAGGGGCTGCGGGCGGCACCAGGCTTCGCCGCCTACGCCGCCGCCAAGGCGGGCGTGCTGAACCTGACGAAGACCGCCGCGCTCGAGCTGGCACCGCTCGGCATCCGGGTGAACGCCCTGGCTCCCGACGCCATCATCACCGAGGGCCTGCTCGCCTTCGCCCCCGATTCGGCCGACCACCTCGGCGCCATGGTCCCGATGGGCCGGGCTGGGAACGTCGACGAGCTCGCGGGCGCGGCGGTGTTCCTGGCGTCGGACCTGTCGGCGTACGTGACCGGCCAGGTCATCGGCGTCGACGGCGGCACCGGCGCCGCCGGGGGCTGGTACCCGCACCCCGTCGACGGCCATTACATCCTCGGCCCCGCCCACGACGCCTGACCGCGAGCGTTCTGGTCAGATCTCGATGACCTCGACGAGCCCTTCCAGGCCGCGGAGGTCCTTGGCGTTGCGCGTGTAGAGCGGGAGGTCGTGGGCTCGCGCCGTCGCTGCGATCAGCAGATCGAGCGAGCGTGAGCCGCGTGCCTTGCGCCCCGACGCCACGACGGCGGCGTAGATCGGGCCGAACGCTCGCGCGCACCTGGCGTCGAACGCCAAGGCGGCGACCGTCGATTCCAGGTGCTGCAGCTGTTGCTGCCGTTGCGCCCGCGTGGCGTCATCGCTGGCGACGTGCGGTCCGGTGCTCAGCTCGGCCAGCGTCACCGTGCTGATGGAGCTGATGTCGGGGAGGCGAGCGGGGTCGATGACCTCGAGGTCGATGATGACCGAGGTGTCGAGGATCCCGCGTCGTGGATCACCACTCACGGGGCTCGAAGTACGGATCGACGTAGCGGTCCATGTCCCGCCGGAGCTCCGCCAAGTCGATGCGGGGTGCGCCTCGCATCCCTTCAAGCAGCGCCTCACGAGAGATGAACTGCGGTCGCCGGAGGGGGACGAGCTCGCCGATGGGGTTGCCGTTGCGGGTGATGACGAAGCGTTCGCCGGCCTCGAGCTCGCGCATGATGCGCCCGCTCTCGTTGCGGAGCTCGCGCTGGCTGATCTCCCGGGCCATGCGGCCGACCGTAGCACCGGGTGCTACGCGTCTCGCTGGGGATTCGGGTGGTGCGATCTGGGTCATGGCGACCTCCAGGTCGGGAGCGGATGGGGCCGACATCGTGGCGAGGAGGTCTGACGACGGAGCACGATGAGGGGATGTCAGATGCTTGCTACGCGTGCGACGCCGCGTCGCCCGAGGCGCCGCTGAGGGAGCAGATCATCCGCGAGCGCGGGTGGCGGGTGGCGCACGACTTCAACTCGAGCCTGGAGGGCTGGTTGATCGCGGCCGCGCTGCGACACGTCCGGGCGCTGCACGAGCTGACCACCACGGAGGCCGCCGCCATGGGGGATCTCGTCCACCGATCGTCGATCGCGCTACGGGAGGTCACCGGGTGCGACAAGACCTACGTGATGCTCTTCGCCGAGGCCGAGGGCTTCGAGCACCTCCACCTCCACGTGGTGCCGCGTCTCGTCGACCATCCGGAGGACCGGCGGGGCCCGAAGGTCTTCGCCTTCATGCACGACGGTGCGGCCGTGTCGCCCGAACGGCGCGACGAGCTGGCCCTCGCGATCCGAGCCGCCTGGCCGAGCTGAGTCCTAACCTCCGCCCATGGGGATGTGGAACCACGTGGGGCTGTGCGTGTCGGACCTGGATCGGGCGATCCGGTTCTACGGGGAGGCGTTCGGGTTCACGGAGCGGAACCGGTTGGCGATTCCCGACCCGATCGCGTCGAAGCTGCTCCGGGTGCCCGAGCCGGTGGGCATGACCGCCGCCTACCTCACCCTCGGCGACGCCGAGGCGGGCGGCGCGGTCCTCGAGCTCCTCCACTTCGATCGGCCGGGCAACGACCCGCAGCGCGAGCGGTCCTTCACCGAGCCTGGCCTCACCCACATCTCGCTCACCGTCGACGACGTGGCGGCCACCTGCGATCGGGTGCGAGCGCTCGGCGGCGAGGTGCTCGACGACACCGACGTCGGCGGACTGGCGATCATGGTGCGCGACCTCGACGGCCAGATCGTCGAGCTGCTCCCGCCCGGGGCTCTGCCCCAGTAGCTCGGTGCCTCAGGCCTCGGCGCGCAGCTCGCGCTTGAGGACCTTGCCCGTCGCGTTCCGCGGCAGCTCGGTGGCGAAGGTCCAGCGGCGGGGGACCTTGTAGGCCGACAGGCGCTCGGCGCAGAAGGCCCGGAGCTCGTCGGCATCCGCGGTGGCGCCCGGAGCCAGCACGATCCAGGCGCCGACGTCCTCGCCGAGCACGTCGTGGGGCACACCGGCCACGGCCGCCTCCTGCACCGCCGGGTGCTCGTACAGCACGGCCTCGACGTCGCCAGCGTGCACGTTGTTGCCGCCCCGGATGATCACGTCCTTCTGGCGGCCCACCAGGTAGAGGTAGCCGTCCTCGTCGAGGTACGCGAGGTCGCCCGAGTGGAGCCACCCGTCCTTCCACGTGGCGGCGGTGGCGTCGGCATCGCCGAAGTACTCGCGCTCGCGTCCGGGGTTGCGCACCAGCAGCTCGCCGACCTCTCGAGCCGGCAGCTCGTCGCCCGTGGTCGGGTCGATGATGCGGAACTCGGTCGGCTTCATCGGCTTGCCGACGGAGCCGACCCGCCGGGCCTGCTCCTCGGGCGGCAGGAAGCAGAACGACGGCCCGGCCTCGGTCATGCCCCAGCTGTTCGACACCATGGCGTTGGGCATCCGGGCCTGGAGCGTGGCGAGGGTGGCCGGGGCGATGGGCGCCGAGCCCACCGGGCACATGGTGATCGACGACAGGTCGGCGCCTTCGAACCGATCGCTGCTGATCAGCAGCTCGACCATCGCCGGCACGAGGAAGGTGGCGGCGGGGCGCATCTCGTCGACCACGTCGTACCAGCGGTCCACGTCGAAGCGGGGCAGGTAGAGCAGCCGCATGCCGAGCTTCATCGGGTTGTACGCCGAGGCGATGCCGGCGAACGTGAACATCGGCGACGAGTGCAGCCATCCCTTGCCCGTCCACCGCGGCATGCCGTTGGGGACCATGGCGATGTTGCCGTGGCGCACCACCACGCCCTTGGGCCGGCCGGTGGTGCCCGACGTGTACATGATGTCGGCCAGGTCGGCACCGGTCAGCGGGACCTGGATCTCTGTGTCGTCGGCGTCGGTCGCCTCGTCCCAGGCGATGAGGTCGTCGCCATCGGCGGTGGGCGCCGAGGTGACGAGCAGCCGCAGGTCGGGCAGGTCGGGTCGGGCGGCGAGCAGCGCGGCGGTGGTCGACTCGCCGGTGACGGCCGCCACCGCCCCGGCGTGGCCGAGCACGAAGGCCAGCTCGCGGGCCACGAGGCGGGTGGAGGTGGGCACCGCCACCGCCCCGGCCTTGTGCACGGCGGCGTAGGCGACGAGGAACCGGTCGCCCTCGGCGGGCGGGAGGTGGATCGCTACCCGGTCGCCCTTGGCCACGCCGTTGGCGATCAGCCAGCGGGCCAGCTGGTTCGACCGCCGCTCCCACGCTCCGAACGTGAGCGAGGCCCGGTCGGCGGCCGCGTCGGTGGCGACGTTCAGGTACCCCACCTCGTCGGGCAGGTTCGCGGCCATGATCCGCAGCTGGTCGGGGAGCAGCTCAGCCACCGGTCGCTCCGGAGGGTGAGGGCTCCGGGTCGCGGGGGAGGCCGAGGAGGCGCTCGCCGATCACGTTGCGCTGGATCTCGCTGGTGCCGCCGGCGATGGTGAGGCAGCGGTTGGCGAGGAACCCGAACGTCCATTGGCTCGGGGCGCCGAACGCCACCGTCGCTCCCTCGGGCCCGAGCAGCGAGAGGCCAGCCTCCTGGGTGCGCTGGTCGTGCTCGACGCCGAGCAGCTTGCGGACGCTCGCCTCGGGGCCAGGCTGGGCGCCGCTCAGCGACCGGGCCGCGGTGCGCAGCCCCATCACCGCGAGAGCATGGGCCTCGGCGACGAGCGCGCCGAGATCGTCGAGCAGGATCGGGTCCTCGCCGTCGAGCTGCCCGTTGGCGATGCGCTCGGCCACCAGCCCGACCAGCGCCTCGATCCCTCCACCGAACGACGACCCGCTGCCCATCGACACCCGCTCGTTGGCGAGGGTCGTGCGGGCGAGGGGCCAGCCGCCGTCGACCTCGCCGATCACGCAGTCGTCGGGCACGAAGCAGTCGTCGAAGAAGACCTCGTTGAACATCTCCATGCCGGTGAGCTCGCGCAGCGGTCGGATGTCGATGCCGTCGGAGCGCATGTCGACGATCAGGTAGCTGATGCCCTGGTGCTTCGGGGCGGTGGGGTTCGTGCGGGCCAGGCAGATGCCCCAGTCGGCCTCCTTGGCCATCGTGGTCCACACCTTCTGGCCGTTCAGGAGCCAGCCGTCGTCGCCCGGCGCCCGGGTGGCGGCGGTGGCGAGCGCGGCGAGGTCCGAGCCGGCCTCGGGCTCGCTGAAGAGCTGGCACCACGAGATCTCGCCGTGCAGCGTCGGCCGGACCCAGCGCTCCTGCTGCTCGGGCGTGCCGTGGGCGGCGATGGTGGGGGCGGCCCATGCGCCCACCTGCAGGTGTGGGGCCCGGACCTTGGCCCGGCGCAGCTCCTGGTCGATGACGACCTGCTCCACGGCGCCCGCGCCCCGGCCCCACGGCTCGGGCCAGTGGGGGACGATCAGCCCGGCGTCGGCCA
>JAGQSL010000375.1 GCA_020439525.1 Acidimicrobiales bacterium
ACCGCTTCCCGTGGATCCCGGTGGAACGGCTGGGCGCCGAGCAGCAGCCCTCCCCCATCAAGTTCCTCGACGCCGAGCTCCCGGTGCCCACCAAGGCGCCCACCGTGGGCCAGCACACCGACGAGGTCCTGCGCGACGTGCTCGGCTGGGACGACGCCAAGATCGCCGCGCTCCGCGCCACCGGCGCCCTCGGCTGACGCCTCCCGCTGCGCACGGCGCCCCCCTGGGGCGGCCGCGACCCCGACCCCCCCCGTTGTGCACATCTGCTCATGGGGTGCGCAGATGTGCACACCTTGGGCCCACCGAGCCCGTGCGCAGGCGAACGCACGTTCGGTCTCGTCGCTACGCTGACGAGGTGGCTTCGAGGACGGTCGCCGCTCCCCCGCTCGACTGGCAGGGGTCGCTGTTCGGGGCCGACGAGCCGCGGCCCGATTCGTCGTTCGCCGCCGCCCGACGCATCGAGCTGGGCGATGGTGCCTGGGTCGACGTCGTGCCCGCCTGGCTCGCCGGCGCCGACACCCTCTTCGAGCAGCTCGTCGGGTCGGTCGCCTGGAAGGCCCACGAGGTGCCGATGTACGAGCGGATCGTGGCCCAGCCCCGGCTGTCGGCGTGGTGGTCCGACGGCGAGGCGTCGTGGCCGGCCGACGTGCACCCCATCGCCGACGCCCTCACCGACCGCTACGGCGTGCGCTTCGACGCGCTCGGCTGCAACCTGTACCGCTCGGGCACCGACAGCGTCGCCTGGCACGGCGACCGGGTCTATCGGGAGCAGGACGTGGCGCTGGTCGCCGTGCTGACGCTGGGCGCCGCCCGGCGGTTCCTGCTGCGCCCGAAGGGTGGGGGCCCGTCGGTGAAGCTCGAACCGGCGGCCGGCGACCTGCTGGTGATGGGCGGCACCTGCCAGCGGACCTGGCAGCACTCGGTGCCGAAGACAGCCCGCCCCGTGGGCCCTCGGCTCAGCGTGACGCTGCGCCATCGCGCCGAACTGGCCAGGTCCGGCTGATCAGGCGTCGCGACAGCACGCCCTGCGGTTCGGCGTGGGCGGCCACGCAAGCCGCGCACGAGAAGAAGTCCGACGGGTCGAACTCGAGGGTCGTGGCGCGGACCTCGGGGCGAGCCAGCCCGCACAGGGTTCGCGCCGCGAGCGAGAGCGCGTGGCGGCGGTTGTCGTGGCGGTCGTAGGCGCGGTTGACGCGGGTCTGCATGCCCCCACGCCTAGCGGCTCGTTCAGGTTCGTGTCAGATCGGGCGGGGAGGCGTCAGCTCGGGGAGGGGGTGACGTCGACGATCGCCTCGAGCTCATCGATGCGGGCCACGAGGACATCGAGGCTGGCCGCCCAGAACGCCTGGTCGGCCACATCGATGCCGAAGCGGGCGGCGAGGGTGGCGGCGTCGCCGAGCCCGGTGGCCGAGAGGAGGTCGTCGTAGCCGGCCCGGAACCGCTCGGGGTCGCGCTGGAACTCGGCGTAGAGGCCGATGCCGAACAGCAGGCCGTAGGTGTAGGGCCAGTTGTAGTAGGCGGTGTAGTAGTGCCCCTTGACCGCCCACATGTCGTGGTGGCGGGGGTCGAGCCCGTCGCCGTAGGCCGCCACCTGGGCCTCGGTCATCAGCTCCCGCAGCCGCGCCACGGAGAGCACGCCCTGCTCGCGCTCGGCGCTGAGCGCCCGCTCGAAGGCGAAGCGGGAGTGGATGTCGACCACCACCTGGCACGCGTTCGACAGGTCGGAGTCGAGCAGGGCGAGGCGGCCCTGGTCGTCGTCGCCGACCCCGGCGAGCCCGGCCTGCACCATGATCGTCTCGCAGAAGATCGACGCCGTCTCGGCCAGCGCCATCGGCGTGTTGCGCTGCATCGGCGTGCGTTCGCCCAGGTTGAGGTTGTGGTAGGCGTGGCCCAGCTCGTGGGCCAGGGTCTGCAGGGCGTCGAAGCTGCCGTCGAAGTTCACGAGCACCCGGCTCACCCCGTCGGTGACGCTCATGCAGTAGGCACCGCCGACCTTCCCGGCCCGGGGCTCGGCGTCGATCCAGGCCTCGGCCACGGCCGTCTCGACCAGCCGGGCGAGGCGAGGCGAGTAGGTGTCGAAGGCGTCGCGGACCGCCTCGGTGGCCTGGGGCCAGGCGAAGCGCTTGGGCGTGCCGACCGGGGCGAGGAGGTCCCACCAGGGCAGGCCGTCGGCGTGGCCGAGGAGGCGGGCCTTGGCCCGCAGGTAGCGGTGCCAGTGCGGGAGCGAGTCGTCGACCGCCGCCTGCATCGCGCCCAGGATCTCCCGGCTGACGCCGTTGATCTCGAGGGCGGGGTCGAGCGAATCGGACCACCCCCGCCGGCGGTTCAGCACGTTGGTCTCGCCCTTGAACGCGTTGAGCGCGGTGGCGAGCACCGGCGCCACGCCGTCCCAGGCCTCGAGCTCGCCCCGGTAGGCCGCCTCGCGGCGAGCCGGGTCGGGGTCGGTGGCCAGGCCCCGCACGATGCTCATCGGCAGCACCTCGCCGTCGACCGTCGCGGTGAGCCGGGCGGTGAGATCGGCGTGGAGCTTCGCCCAGGCCCGACCGCCCGTGAGCGAGAGCTCGGCGGCCAGGTCCTCCTCGGCCTCGCTCATCTGGTGCTTGGCGGCGATGGCGCCCCGCTCGAGGGCGTAGGCGTGGTCGGCCGCGGTGGGGCTCGCCGCGATCAGCTCGGCGAGCGGGAGCCGGGCCAGCCAGGCGTCGAAGCGCGAGTCGAGGGTGGCGAAGGGGGCGACGCTGGCCTGGTAGCGGCTGAGGGCGCCGGCGGCGGTGGCGTCGGTCGCGTCGGTGGTGGTGTGGCCGTAGAGGTACGAGCCGATGCGGCGCATGTTCGTGAGGAGGCGGTTGAACGCCTCCACCACCTCGTCGGCCGCCGCCACCACCTCGGGCGTGACCGCCAGCGGGTCACCGCCTCGGATGTCCAGGTCGTCGAAGCGGCGCTGGAGCCGGCCGACCTCGGAGGCCACCTCCTCCGTGAGGGCGCCGAACTCCCGCGACTCGATCGATGGGAAGAACGGCGTGAGGTCCCAGCGCGGGACCTCGATGGCGGAGCCGGGCTCGATGGCGGTCATGTCGACCAGTGTGCCCGCCGCCCGGCCGGACGCCCGTCAGCGATGTGGGGCAGCCGCCGGCAGGGGCCGCGAGGGAGCGAACCTGGCACGGAAGGTGGACACCGGCGTCCACATTCCGTG
>JAGQSL010000376.1 GCA_020439525.1 Acidimicrobiales bacterium
TCCTCGGGTCCGGCGTCGCCGGGCTGTCGGCCGCAGTGCGAGCGGCCGAGACCCACAAGATGCGCGTGGGGGTGCTCACCAAGGGGGAGCTGCCGCAGGCGACCACCCGCTGGGCCCAGGGCGGCGTGGCCGCCGTGCTCCACGGCGACCCCGACAGCACCGACCTGCACCTGGCCGACACCCTGGCGGCCGGCGCCGGGCTGTGCGATGCCGAGGCGGTTCGGGTGCTGGTCGACGAGGGCCCGGCGCGCGTCGAGGAGCTCATCGCCATGGGGGCGATCTTCGACCGCGACAAGCACGGGCAGCTCGAGTTGGCGCGCGAGGGCGGCCACACCCTGCCGCGCATCGTCCACGCCGGCGGCTCGGCCACCGGCGCCGAGGTGGAGCGGGCGCTCGTCGAGGCGGTGCAGGCGACGATGGCCGCCATCCACGAGCACGCCTTCGCCCTCGAGCTGATCGTGGAGGGTGAGCGGTGCCGGGGCGTCACCGCTCGCTTCGCCGACGGCACCGTGCACGAGGTGCGGGCGACGAACGTGCTGGTCACCACGGGCGGCGCCGGCCAGCTCTACGCCGTCACCACCAACCCGCTCGAGGCCACGGGCGACGGCATCGCCATGGCGCTGCGAGCCGGGGTGGCGGTGGCCGACATCGAGTTCACGCAGTTCCACCCCACGGCGCTGTCGGTGGAGGCGATGCCCCGGCCGCTGCTCACCGAGGCCCTCCGCGGCCACGGCGCCCTGCTGCGCGACCCGTCGGGCGAGCGGTTCGTCGACGAGCTCCAGCCCCGCGACGTGGTGAGCCGGGCCGAGACCCGCCGGATGCTCGAGCTCGATGCGGACCACGTGTTCCTCGACGCCACCGGCCTGGAGGCGTTCGACCAGCGGTTCCCGAACATCGCCAAGGAGCTGCGCGCCGTCGGGCTCGATCCGGCGACCGACTGGCTGCCGGTGGCGCCGGCGGCCCACTACACGTGCGGCGGCATCGTGACCGACCTGCGGGGCGCGTCCTCGCTGCCCGGGCTGTGGGCGGCAGGGGAGGCGGCGTGCTCGGGGGTGCACGGCGCCAACCGCCTCGCATCCAACTCGCTGCTCGAGGGCATGGTGTTCGGCCCGCGGGCGGTGGAGGCGATCGAGTCGGGCGCGTCGGGCCCCGAGGCGTCCGGGGCGATGCGGACGGTGCTCGGGATGAACGCCGACCTGCCCGACGTGGTGCCCGCCGGGGTCATCGGCGGGCGCTTCGTCCGCCTCGACCCCATCGTCGCGCCCACCGGCGGCGCTCCTGACGAGCCTGGCGTCGCCGCCCAGCGCGACCGGCTCCAGCGCGAGATGACCTTCCGGGCCGGCGTGCTGCGCGACCGCGCCTCGCTCGAGGAGGCGGCGGCCACGGTGGCCGAGGTCCTCGCCGCCCCGGCGGGCGACGACGTCGCCGCCCAGGAGGTGCGCAACCTGGCCACCGTCGGCCGGGCCGCCGTCGAGGCGGCCCTGCGCCGCGAGGAGAGCCGGGGGGCGCACACCCGCGAGGACTTCCCCGAGACCCGCGCCGCGTTCGAGCACCGCATCGTGTTCGTCTGAGGTCCGGTAGCGTTCGGCCCCGTCGAGACCGGAGGAGAGACGGCGATGAGCGACACCGGAGGCCACGCGCCCAACTGGTACCCGGACCCGATGGGGCGCCACGAGTACCGCTGGTTCGACGGCACCACGTGGACCGATCAGGTGAGCTCGCACGGCAAGCAGAGCACCGACCCGGTGACGGGCGGCTCGCCGGTCCCCGTGCGCGACGTCGGCGCCGAGCAGGTGGCCCGCGACCTCCAGCGCGCCGGCGTGGCCCCCGGGGCCGTGCAGGGCGGCGGGTCGCTGTTCACCGAGCCGATCCTGGTGGTGAACCAGAAGGCCAAGATCATCGAGCTCAGCAACGAGTACGCCATCTCCGACCAGCACGGCAACCAGATCGGCGCCGTGCGCCAGGTGGGTCAGACGACGGCGAAGAAGGTGCTCCGCGCCCTCACCTCGGTCGACCAGTTCATGACCCACAAGCTCCAGGTGGTCGATGCCCAGGGCCAGGTGCTCCTCCAGCTCACCCGGCCCGCCAAGGTCATGAAGTCCAAGATCATCGTGCAGGACTCGCTCGGCAACGAGATCGGCCAGATCGCCCAGGAGAACGTGATCGGCAAGATCCACTTCGGGCTGATCGTGGGCGGCCAGCGCATCGGCTCGATCAACGGCGAGAACTGGGTGGCGTGGAACTGGAACATCCAGGACGCCACCGGCGGGGAGATCGCCCGGATCACCAAGACCTTCGTGGGCCTCGCCAAGGCGATGTTCACCACCGCCGACAACTACGTCGTGCAGATCCACCGTCCGCTCGAGGAGCCGCTGCGCAGCCTGGTGGTGGCCGCCGCCGTCAGCGTCGACACCGCCCTCAAGCAGGACAACCGAGGGTTCAACTAGTCGGTGGCCGGTCCCCGCCGGCGACCGGCGCCCGCCCTCCACGTCGACGATCCCGTGGCCGCCGGGCTGCTCGCCGTGGTGGTCGGCGGCTTCGTCGCCATGGCGTGGCGCTGGCGGTGGACCCACGACGACGGCTTCATCACGTTCCGCGTGGTCGACCAGGTCTTCGCCGGGAACGGGCCGGTCTACAACGCCGGCGAGCGGGTGGAGGCGTTCACCAGCCCGCTCCACGTCGGCCTGCTGATCGTGCTGCGCGCCCTGTTCGGCTGGGCGCTCGACGAGGCGTGGCTGTCGCTGCTGCTCACGCTCGGTGCCGCGGCCGGCGGGCTGGTGGCCGCTGTCGCGGGGGCCCGGGCCCTCGCCCGAGCGGGCGGGGCGAAGGGGACGATGGTGCCCTTCGCGGTGCTGGTCCCCGCCGCGCTCCCGCCGATGTGGGAGTACGCCACCGCCGGGCTCGAGACGGGCCTGGCGATCGGGTGGGTGGGCCTGTCGTTCTGGCTGCTGGCCCGGCTCGCGGCGCGCCAGCGTCCCCTCGACCAGGCGGAGGCGCAGGGCCGGCGGCGCCGGGTGGCTGACCGCACCCTGCTCGCGACCGCGGTGGTCGTGGGCCTCGGCCCGCTCGTGCGCCCCGAGTGCACGCTGCTGTCGCTCGGGTTCGTCGTGGCCCTGTGCACCTTCCGGGCGGCCCGATCGATCGCCACCTGGCGGCTGGTGGCCGCGGCCGTGGCCCTCCCGCTGGCCTATGAGGCGTTCCGCATGGCGTACTACGCCGCGCTGGTGCCCAACACGGCCCTGGCGAAGGCCGCCGTGGGCAGCCGATGGGGCCAGGGCTGGTACTACCTGGTGAACACCGTGGGCCCCTACGGCCTGGTGGTGCCGGTCGCGGCGGTGGGCACCTGGGCGCTCGCCGCCCGCCGACGAGGCCTGCGGCGGGTGTTCGGCGGGACCGATGGACGCACGCTGGTCCTCGCCACGGTCGCCGCCGCCCTCGGGTACGGGGCCTACGTGGTGCGCATCGGCGGCGACTACATGCACGCCCGCATGCTCCTGGTGCCGCTGTTCGCCCTCTGCTGCCCGCTGGCGGTCGTGGCGCTGCCGCGGGATGCGGCGCGACGCGGGATCGTGGTCGGCGCGACCATCGTGATGGGCGGGTGGGCGCTCGTGACCGCGCTGGCCCTGCGGGCGCCCGCGCCCGAGGGCTTCTTCGGCGGCCACTCGATCGCCGAGCAGCGGCCGTTCTACGTGGCGCTGTCGGGCGCCGACCACCCCGTCACGCTGTCGTCGTGGTCGCGCTCGCCCACCTACGGCGTGGGCGACGAGGCTCGGCGGGCGGCCGAGGCGGGCGAGGACATCTCCGTCGTGGTGCTGGAGAAGGGCTCCGAGGTCGGCGCGCACATCCTCTCCGGCGCGGTGGTCGATCCGATCGGC
>JAGQSL010000377.1 GCA_020439525.1 Acidimicrobiales bacterium
TCGGCGGGCGTGAGCGAGGTGCGCTCCCAGAGCATGGCGCCGGCGTCGCGGGCGGCCATGGTGGTCATGTCGTCGAACTGGTCCCACGACGGGCGGCCCCGCAGCGCGGTGCCCACCGCCTCGACTCGGGCCACCGGGTGGTCGACGGAAGCGCCGTGCGAGGGCCGCGACACGACGATGGCCGTCGAACCGTCGACCGGGGCGTCGCAGTCGAACAGGTGGAACGGGGTGGTGATCATCCGGGACGCGAAGTAGTCGTCGAGGGTGATCGGCTCGCGGTACACCGCCTTGGGGTTGCGGCCCGCGTTGGTCCGGCCGTTGAGCGCGATCTGGGCGAGCTGCTCGGGGGTGGTGCCGAACTCGTGCATGTGCCGGTGGCAGTTCATCGCCAGCCAGTTCGCCGCCGAGTAGGCGCGCATCGGGATCGACCACTGCAGCGACCCACCCATCTTCGGGGCGCCGCCCCCGCCGGAGAGGCCGATGCCCTCGCGCCCGGCCGCCTGGGCGGAGGACTCGGTGACGGTCCGGTACACGAGCACGTGGTTCGCCAGCCCGGCCTGCACGGCGACCACGGCGTCGACGACCGCCGAGAGCTGGGCCGGCCCCTCGATCCCGCCTCGGTGCCAGCTCAGCTCCAGCCGGAGGGCGTCGTGGACGTCGGGCGAGCCGGGGCCGGAGAACCCGGGCGGGCCGCCGGGGAAGGCGCCGGGGTAGGTGGCCAGGCCATCGATGTCGGCGACGGTGAGCCCGGCGTCGGCGATGGCCTCGAGGGCGGCATCGATGGTGAGGTCGAGCCCGCTGCGCCCGAGGCGGCGCCCGACGTCGGACTGGCCGATGCCCGAGATGATCGCGTCCATCACGGCGCCTCGGGCTCGAACAGCGGGAAGAAGATCCCGTCGCGCTCCTCGAAGGCGACCTGCACTCGCATGCCGATCTCGATGGCGTCGTCGGCCGCCCCCACCAGGTTCGAGGTGAGGCGCAGGCCGGGCTGCTCGTCGAGCTCGACCAGCACGATGTTCCAGGGCTCGGGCGAGCCGTCCCACGGGTGGTGGTTGATGGTGAACGACCACACCTGCCCCCGGCCGCTCACCGGCTCGGGCGCCACGTCGCGCCCGCCGCACGAGGGGCAGTACGGCGCCGGCGGGTGGAGCCAGTACCCGCACGCCTGGCAGCGCAGGAACCGGAGCCGACCGTCGGCACCGGAGGTCCAGAAAAAGCGGTTGTCGTCGTCGAGCGCGGGCAGCACCCGGAAGGGAGCGTCGGTCACGGAGCTACGACGCCGCCTTCTCGGCGGCGACGTCCTCGGCCTGCTTGGCCATCCGCTCGGCGAGGGTGAGCGCGGTGACGATGCCCTCGTCCTGGAACTTCGGGATGCCGAACGCCTTGGGGGCGGTGTCCACGTCGGTGGCCTTGGCGCGCAGGGCGCCCACCGTCGCCTCCTCCCGGGGGATGTGGGCGAAGGGGTCGTAGGAGAAGTTCCGCATGGCGTTGAGGTGGGTGATCCGGTCGATGTCGGCATCGGGCAGGCCGTCGAGGTAGCGCATGGCCGCCTCGGGCGCCTCGGGCCACGTCGAGTCCGAGTGGGGGTAGTCGCACTCCCAGTGGACGTGGTCCAGGTTGAGGTGGTGGCGCACCTCCATGCCCACCGCATCGTCGATGAAGCACGTGAGGATGTGTTCGTTGAACACCTCGCTCGGGAGCTGATCGCCGAAGTCCTGGTTCGTCCACGCCTTGTGGTGCCGGTAGACGTAGTCGATCCGCTCGAGGAAGTACGGCACCCAGCCGATGCCGCCCTCGCTGAGGGCGATGCGCAGGTTCGGGAACTTGCGGAACACCGGCGACCAGATG
This sequence comes from Acidimicrobiales bacterium, assembly GCA_020439525.1. Taxonomy (GTDB): domain Bacteria; phylum Actinomycetota; class Acidimicrobiia; order Acidimicrobiales; family Iamiaceae; genus Aquihabitans. Next base: position 1,849 of record JAGQSL010000377.1, read on the forward strand.
AGGTCGGCCGCGCACTGGACGATGTTCATCGGCTGCAGGGTGATCATGGTGTCGATGGGAGCGTCCATCGCCGTGATCACCGTGGTGGACGACGACCCGATGTGGAGGCAGATCACCGTGCCGGTCTCCTCGCAGGCGGCGAGGAACGGGTCCCAGTGGTCGCTGTGCCAGCTCGGGTGGTGCAGCTTCTCGGGGTTCTCCGAGAAGGTCACGGCGTGGCAGCCCTTCGCCGCCATCCGCCGCACCTCGTCGGCCATGGCCTGCGGGTCCCACACGGGCGGCACGGCGAGCGGGATCATCCGGCCCGGGTAGGTGCCGCACCAGTCCTCGACGTGCCAGTCGTTGTAGGCCTGGAGCAGCTCGAGGGCGATGTCCTTGTCGTCCATCGTCGAGAAGAGCTGGCCGCAGAACCCGGTCATCGACGGGAAGTTGAGCGAGCCGAGCACGCCGTTGGCGTCCATGTCGCGGATGCGCTCGTGGATGTCGTAGCAACCGGGCCGCATCTGGTCGAAGGCCAGCGGGTCGAGCCCGTACTCCTCGGGCACCCGGCCGACGACGGCGTTGAGCCCGACGTTGGGGAGCGAGGTGCCCTCGAACATCCACACCTCGCGGCCGGAGCTGAGCACCTCGAGCTTCGGCGCCCGCTCGTCGGCCCGCTTGCTCAGGCGGCCGTCGAAGAGGCCGGGGGGCTCGACCACGTGGTCGTCGACGCTCACCAGGATCAGATCGTCGACCTGCATGTTCCCCCTGTCCGCCCCTGGGGGCGCGAATGTGACGTAGTTGTTAGATTACCGCGATGGCCGACCACCCGCTCGCTGTTCGGCCCGCCGTGGTCGGTGCGCCGGCGGTCGTCGGTGGGCCGGCCGCTGCCGCGGGGAGCGGTCGCTAGCGTGCCGTCGATGGACCCGGGCATCGTCCGCCGACCGCCCTTCGGCACCAACCCGTCCGTGGGCGAGCGGGGGAGCGACACCCGGCGTCGGGTGCTCGCCTCGGCGCTCGAGCTCTTCGCCGAGGTGCCCTACCCCGAGGCCCGGGTGGAGCAGATCACCGAGCGGGCCGGCTGCTCGCGGCCGGCGTTCTACCAGTACTTCTCCTCCAAGGAGGACGTGTTCTGGACCCTCGCCACCGAGCTCGGCGAGGAGATGGTGGCGCTCGCCGACGGCCTCGGGCCCGTGGGCCCCGACGAGGAGGGCCTGGCGCAGCTCACCGCCTGGGTCGACGACTTCATGGCGCTCCACGAGCGGTGGGCCCCCGTGTTCGCCGCCTTCCCGGAGGTGACCCGTGGCGATCGGGCCACGGTGAGCCGGACCGGTTCGATCGCCGATCACAGCGCCCGGCGGCTCGTCGGCGCGTTCGGGCTCCCGCGCACCGCGGCCAACCAGCGCACGGCCAGCAGCCTCGTCGGCGTGCTCATCCGCTGCTCCTTCTACGCCGAGGCCGCGCCCGAGGGCATGAGCCGGCGCCCGCTGGTGCTCGGCGTCGCCCGCCTCGTGCACCGGGTGCTCGGCGGGCCGGTCGAGGGCGTGAACTTCAAGCGCGACCGCACCTCGGGGCGACGGCGGGTCCGGATCGTGGCGCCGGTGCAGCCCACGGGCGCCGACGGCCTCCGGGCGCGGGGCGAGGCCACGCGACGTCGGCTCCTCGCCGCCGGCGCCGAGGTCCTGCCCCGGCGCGGCTACCACGACGTGCGCGTCGACGACATCGTCGAGGTGGCCGGGGTCAGCCACGGCACCTTCTATCGGTACTTCCAGGGCAAGGACGACTTCTTCCGGGCGCTGGGCGAGGAGGCCTCGGGCCCGCTCATCGACCTCATCGAGCGCCTCGACCTCGACGGCACCGACGCCGAGCTGCGGGCCTGGCTCGACGAGTGGTTCGCCGCCTACGAGGCCCATGGCGGGATCATCTCCACCTGGCAGGACATGCAGACCAGCCCCGAGCTGCGCGACTTCTCGCTGCAGGTGGCGGCCTCGGTCTTCACCCGCCTGGAGAAGCTGCTCGACCAGCGCGACTTCGGCCACCCGCAGGTGGCGGCGTCGATGCTGCTCGCCCTGCTCGAACGGGCGCCGTACCGGGTGCACACCCTCGGCTTCTCGAAGCGCGACGCGGAGATGGACTCGACGGCGCTCATCCTGCGTCGGGGCTTCCTCGGGCGCGAGGGCTGAGCTCGTGGACCTGGAGTTCACCGACGACCAGCTCGGGCTGCGCGACGCGGCGCGCTCGGTGCTCGCCGACGCCTGCCCCCCGTCGCTGGTGCGCTCGATCTTCGACGGCGAGGCAAGCGGCGACGAGCTCTGGATCACCCTCCGCTCGCTCGACTGGCCGGCGCTGGGGGTGGCGGCCGAGCACGGCGGGCTCGGCGCCGGGTTCGTCGAGGTCGGGATCGTGGTGGAGGAGCTCGGTCGAGTGGTCGCCCCCGGCCCGTTCCTCGCCACGGTCACCCAGTTCGCCGCGGCCGTGGCGGCGTGCGGCTCGTCGTTCCGCCTCGCCGACGTGGCGCTGGGCCAGGTGACCGGCACCCTCGCCCTGGCGGAGCGGGGGCGGTGGGAGCCCGCTGCCATCGCGTGCACCGCCGAGGCCGACGGGGCCCGGTGGCGGTTGCGGGGCACCAAGTCGCACGTCGTCGACGGGGCCACCGCCGAGGAGCTCGTGGTGGTCGCCCGAGGCTCGGCCGGCCTCGGCGTGTTCGCGGTGCCGGGCGCCTCGGTCTCGGCGAGCTCGCCGGTCGTGGTCGACCCGACCCTCCCGGCGGTGGCCGTCGAGCTCGACGACGTGCTGGTCGAGGGGGAGCGGGTCCTGCTCGAACCCGGCGATCCCGCGGTCGACGCCGCCGTGGCTCGGATGCTCGACGAGGCGACCGCGGCGCTCGCGCTCTCCACGGTCGCCACCTGTCGGGCGATCTTCGAGGTCACCTTGCAGTACGCCAAGGACCGCCACCAGTTCGGCAAGCCGATCGGCTCGTTCCAGGCCATCAAGCACCGACTCGCGGACTGCTACCTCGCCGTCGAGCGGGCCACCGCCCTCGCGTACTTCGCCGCCCTCACGGTGGCCGACGACGATCCCCGCCGCCCGCTGGCGGTGGCGATGGCCAAGTCCGCAGCCGGAGAGTGCGCGTCGCTCCTCACCCGCGACGGCCTCCAGCTGCACGGCGGCATCGGCTTCACCTGGGAGCACGACCTCCACCTCCTGCTCAAGCGGGCGGTGGCGGGCGAGCTGCTGTTCGGCTCGGCCACCGTCCACCGAGTTCGCCTCGCCGAGCAGCTCGGGCTGGGACCCGATCCACGGGAGGGCGTGGCGTGAAGCTGCAGGACGACCCGTCGGTGGAGGCCTTCCGCGCCGAGCTGCTGAGCTGGCTCGCGGCGAACCGGCCCACGCCCGAGGAGATGGCGGCCGACCCGTCGGTGTCGACGGGCCACGCCCCGGCGTGGGCGCGCCGCTGGACCCGGACCATGTTCGACGCCGGGTGGCTCGTGCCCGGGTGGCCGCCGGAGCTCGGCGGGCGCGGCGCCGGTCCCGTGGAGACGCTGGTGTACCTCGAGGAGCTGGCCCGGGCACGGGTGCCGCGCACCACGAACGTGCAGGGCCTCGGGATCGTGGCGCCATCGATCATCGACTACGGCACCCCCGAGCAGGTGCGCGACTTCGCCATGCCGATCCTCCACGGCGAGGCCACGGCCTGCCTCGGCATGAGCGAGCCCGATGCGGGCTCCGATCTGGCGGCGCTGAAGACCCGGGCCGTGCTCGAGGGCGACGCCGAGACGGGGGAGTGGGTGATCGACGGCCAGAAGGTGTGGACGTCGGGCGCGAACTTCGCCGACTTCTGCTTCCTGTTCTGCCGCACCGAGCCCGACCAGCCCAAGCACAAGGGGATCTCGATCCTCCTCGTGCCGATGTCCACGCCGGGGATCACGGTGCGGCCGCTGCCCGAGATCGTCCATCCCGAGGACCCCGACCTCAACGAGGTGTTCTTCGACTCGGTGCGCGTGCCCGCCGCCAACCTGGTGGGCGAGCGGGGGAACGGGTGGGCGATGGCGAACGGCTCGCTCGCCCACGAGCGCGGCATGGTCTGGGTGGGCGCGGTGATGGGCCTCGAGGAATCGCTCGAACGGTTGCTGCGGGAGGCCCCCCCGCTCCTCGACCGCATGGGAAGCGCGGAGCGGGCGCTGGCGGTCGACCGGATCGTCCAGATCGCCATCGACACCCAGGCCGCCCGCTGCCTGGGCGAGCGCGGCTTCGCCAAGC
>JAGQSL010000378.1 GCA_020439525.1 Acidimicrobiales bacterium
CCTACAACCGGCCCAACGTCCGCCTCATCGACTGCCCGGCGGGCGTCGAGCGCATCACCCCGCGCGGCGTCGTCGTCGACGGCGAGGAGCACGAGCTGGACCTCCTCGTGTACGCCACCGGGTTCGAGGCCGAGCTGACACCCCTGGCCCGTCGCGCCGGCCACGACATCGAGGGCGTCGACGGCGAGTCGCTGGCGGCCAAGTGGTCAGAAGGCACGCTCAGCCTCTACGGGATGCTCGTCCGGGGCTTCCCGAACCTCCTCGCCATGCCCGCACCCGGCCAACAGGCGGTCGTGACCGTGAACTACACCCAGCTCGCCGTGCTGGGCGCCGAGGTGGTCGGACGGACGATCGCCGCCATGGCCGAGGACGGGACCACGCGCTTCGAGGTGTCGGAGGAGGCCGAGGCCTCGTGGACCGAGACCATCGTGTCCTCGTTCATCGACCCCTCGATGGTGATGTCGGCGTGCACGCCGTCGCGAGTGAACAACGAGGGCCACCCTGAGCTGATGAACCCGCGCAACGGCAACTACGGCCGGGGCTTCGGCGACTGGTTCGGCTACCGAGCCCTGTTGCACGCCTGGCTCGACGGCGGCGACTTCGAGGGGCTCGAGCGATCGTGACCCCGTCGCCGGGGGCGGCGGGCCGACCCGTCGTCGTCGTGACCGGCGGCGGGGGCGGCATCGGCGCCGCCGTCGCCCGGGACCTCGGCCGTCGGGGCACCCACGTGGTGACGGTCGATCCGCTGGTGTCGGTCGACGGCGCTGAGGTCCTGCCGGCTCCCGAGGAGACGACGGCCGGCCAGATCGTGGCGGCGGGCGGTTCGGCCGAGGCGTCGAACCTATCGGTGACCGATCGGTCCGGGGTGGCAGACCTGTTCGCTCGCCTCGTCGATCGCCACGGCCGGCTCGACGGCGTGGTCAACGTGGCCGGCATCACGCGACCCACCGGCTTCGCCAAGGGCACCGACGAGGACTGGGCCGCGGTCCTCTCGGTGCACCTCGACGGCTACCTCTCCGTGCTCGCCGCCGCGCTCCCGCTGATGGCCGAGGCCGGGCGCGGACGCATCGTCGGCGTCACGTCGGGCTCGGGCTGGCGGGCCGCCGACGCCGGGGCGTACTCGGCGGCGAAGCGGGCGGTGGCGTCGCTCACCTGGCAGCTCGGCTCGACCGCGCCCGAGGGCGTGGCCGTCAACGCCATCTCCCCCATCGCGCTGACCCGCATGGTGACGGCGGCTTTGACCCGGGCCGGCGGCGGGGCCGCGGCCAAGCCCGGCGGCACCTCCAAGACCGGGGGCCTCTCGCTGGGCGCGATGCCTGACCCCGACGAGCTGGCCCCGCTGGCCGCCCACCTGGTCGGCCCCTCGGTCGGCCTCCGAGGCCGGATCCTGTTCGCCGGCGGCTCCGAGGTGGCGACCGTCGAGCCTCCGCGCCTGGTCGAGGTGGTGCGGACCGCTGGCGTCGGGTCGATCGATGCCGTGCTCGCCACGTTCGCCGACGCGCTCGTCGCCGCCGAGGCGGCCCAGGCCACGACGGGCGGGGCCAACCCCCGCTTCCCCGGGCTGTTCGACGCCACCGCCCCGCTCACCTCGGTCGAGGGTGGGCGGGCGGCGCTGATCGTGACCGATCGACCCGAGCTCGGCGCGGCCGTCGCCGCTGGGTTGCACGCAGTCGGCGTGGCGACCGAGGTGGTACCCGCGGCATCGGTCGAGCGCGGGGTCGCCGGCACTGGCGCGGTGCTCGATCGGGCCATGGCCGCCCACGGCGGGCTCGATGCCGTGGTGGTGGCGACCACCTTGCCTACGGGTGGGGGCGACGGATGGCAGGCGGTCCTCGCCTTGCACGACGGGCTGGTCGACCTCCTTCACGCCGATGCCACCTGGGGCCGGGCCGCCGCCGAGCGGGCGACCGAGGAGCGACCGATGCGCGTGGTGCACCTCGTGGACGCGGGGTCCGCCGGTGGGCGGTCCCGGGCGCAGGCGGCCGCCCAGCTGGCCCGGATGTCGCGAAGGGCCACCGGCGACCGGGTCGCCGCCTTCGCCGTCGCCCTCGACGCCCCGGCGGAGGTCGAGGCGGCGGCCGCCCTCGCCACCCGCCTGGCCACCACCGCGGATCTGGCGCTCGCGGGCGCCGAGCTCGCCGTCGGGTCGGGCTGGCTGGGCCTGCGGTCGCACCCCCGCCCCGGCACCGGCCTCGTCTTCGGCGGGCCCGACCTCCCGCCCTGGTTCGACGCCGTCCTCGGGGAGCTCCCATGACCCGGCCGGGCCGCATCGTCGACGCCCACGTCCACCTGTGGGACCCGGCCAACGCCGAGTGGTACCCGTACCTCGCCGGCCAGCGCGACCTCGGCATGGGCGACGTGACCGGGATGGCCCGCCACTTCACGCCCGAGGCGTATCAGGCCGAGGCCGAGGGCTGGAAGGTCGAGAAGCTGATCAACGTGGCCGCCGCCACCGGCCGCCACTCGGTGGCCGAGACGCTCCAGCTGGACCGCCAGGCCGAGGAGTCCGGCCAGCCGGCGGCGATCGTCGGCGGCCTCCCCGCCGCCGACTCGGCAGCCGACGCCATCGCCATGCTCGACGAGCAGCTCGCCGCCCCCCGGTTCCGGGGCGTGCGGCCGATGTCACCCAAGGCCCCGCCCGTGCCAGACGACGAGGTGCTCCGAGCGCTGGCCGAGCGCGACCTCGTGTTCGAGCTGATGGCCCACCCGCCGCAGCTGGCCGAGGCCGCCGCCCGCCTCGCCGACCACACCGACCTGGTGGTGGTGGTCGAGCACACGGGATGGCCCCGCTCGTCGTCCGAGGAGGAACGGGAGCTGTGGGCGGCGGGCATCGACGCCCTCGCGGCCGCCGGGCCGCACGTGCACTGCAAGCTGTCGGGCCTGGCCATGCCGCTGGGGGCGATGTCGGCCGACGCCTTCCGCCCCTGGATCGAGCACGCCATCGCCGCCTTCGGCACGAGCCGCTGCCTGTTCGCCAGCAACTTCCCCGTCGACGGCCTCCACGGCAGCCTCGACCAGCTCTGGTCCGCCTACGCCGAGGTCACCGCCGGCCTCCCCGCGGAGGACGTCGACGCCCTCTTCGCCTCGAACGCCGAGCGCCTCTACCGCTGCTGACCGCTCTGCGCTTCCTCGCCAGATCCACGCGCCACCAGCGCACAATCCCGGCGCAGAACCTGCGCCGCAGATCGGTCGCACCTCGACCGTCGTGCGGCGAATCTTCCAACGGGGGCGCCCTCAAGGGGAGCCGACGGCCGGCCGATGGGTTGGCATGGCCGAGCGCGAGAGCAGGTCGATCGGGCGGCGGATCCGGCGCGCTCTTCTCGGTGGCACCGCCGCGCTGCTCATCGTCGCTGGGATCGGGGCCGTGTGGCTGATGAACCAGCCGGCGAAGAACCGGATCTGCATCGGCGGCGGCGTCCTCGACGAGGTGGGTGCCGAGACGGCCGAGGCCGCCCGCCTGCGGTGGGGCGCCCAGTACGACCTCGACTACGACATCGCCCACCCCGACGACCTCCGAGGTTCGGGAGATCGGGTGACCGCGGTGTACCTCAAACCGACACCGGAGGCGGACTGGGGCGATCCCTCGCACATTTACTCCGAGCAGATCACCACCCAGCGCAACGCCGAGGGCGTATGGCACGTGGTCGATGGTGGGAGCTGCGAGGAGTGGACGGGGGATCCGAGCGAGTGACCTCGGCCGCTCAGGCACCGTCGCCTTCAGCTCGGGCAGCGTCGGCGAAGGCGACGGTGCCGGCGATGAAGTCGTCGATCGAGCTGGTCTTGAACTCGGCGATGGCCTTCAGGTCGGGCACGTAGGTCTCGAAGCGGTCGCCCTCGATGGCGGCGACGATGCCGGCGGCCACGACGTCGGGCGACTCGAGCTCGCCCGAGTAGTGGGCCGCGTCGTTGCCGGGCCGGTCCCAGATGTCGGTGTCGACGGCGCCGGGCACGATCAGCCGCACGTCGACGCCCGTGTGGAAGAGGTCCATGGCCAGCGACTCGGTCCACCCGCACAGCGCGAACTTCGACGCGCAGTAGGCGGCCTCGGCGGGGATGCCGGCCCGACCCCCGAAGCTCGACACGTTGACGATGCAACCCCGGTCGCGCTCGAGCATCCCCGGCAGCAGCGCCATGGTCAGCCGCACGGGCGAGGCGAAGTTCACCGCCATCGTCGACTGCAGCTCGGCCAGCGTCAGGTCCTGCACCCGCCTGCGCATGGGGGCGCCGGCGTTGTTGATCAGGATGTCGATCGGGCCGACGTCAGCCACGACCCGTGCGGGCAGGGCATCGGTGGCCGACACGTCGGCCAGGTCGATGGCGTAGGCCCGGCACCCGGGCTGGTGCTCCCGGCACGCGGCGAGCACGGCGTCGAGGCGGTCCTGACGGCGGCCGGTGATGGCGACCGTCGCCCCCTTCGAGGCGAGGAGCGGGGCGAGGGCGGCACCGATCCCGGCGGACGCGCCCGTGAGCAGGACGGTGGAGCCGGCGATCGGGGCGCCCACATCAGAACCGATCGGGGTCGTCGCGGCCGTCGAGGTCGCCGTTGGGGCGGGCCCGCTTCAGCAGCTCCTCGATGACCTCGCCGGCGCCGGTGGGGTCGCCGGGGTTGAGGCCCTCGGGCCCGCGATGCCAGCCCTCGGAGACGGCGATCGTGCCGCCCCGCACGTCGAACACCCGACCGGTCACGCCCCGGGCCTGCGGGCTGGCCAGCCACGTTGCGACGGTGGCGACCCAGCGGGGCGAGAGCTGGTCCTTGAGCTCGTCGGAGATGTTCTCCTCGCCGCCCATCAGCGGGGCCACGAGCCGGGTGATGGCGGTGGGGGCCAGGCAGTTGGCGGTGACGCCGATGCGTCCGAGCTCGAGGGCGCACACCATGGTGAACCCGGCGATCCCCGCCTTGGCCGCGCCGTAGTTGGCCTGGCCGACGTTGCCGTAGAGGCCCGACGGCGAGGCGGTGTTGACGATGCGGCCGTCGACCTCCTCGCCCTTCTTCGACTGCGTGCGCCAGTAGGCGGCCGCATGGCGGGTCGGGCAGAAGTGGCCCTTGAGGTGGACGGCGACGACGTCGTCCCACTCCTGCTCGCTCATCGAGAAGATCATCCGGTCGCGCAGGATGCCGGCGTTGTTCACGAGGATGTCGAGGCGCCCGAACGTCTCGACCGCCTGGGCCACCATGGCCTCGGACTCGTCGAAGTCGGTGACGTTCGCCCCGTTCACGACGGCATGGCCGCCCATGGCCTCGATCTCGGCGACCACCTCGTTGGCCGGGCCGGGATCCGCACCGCTGCCGTCGGGCTGGGCGCCGAGGTCGTTCACCACGACCGCCGCCCCCTCCGACGCCAGCATCAGCGCGTGCTCTCGGCCGATGCCGCGCCCGGCCCCGGTCACGATCGCCACCCGTCCCTCGCACAACCCGGCCATCGGCGCCGCTCCCCTCGTTTCTGACAGCCACGTCACCTTAGGGGGCCGGTTCGAGCGGCGCGCCCGGCCGGGTACCGTGGCCGGGCAGCTCGAGCCACCCCACTGAGCGGACCCGCCGGAGACGGTCGCGGCCCAGGAAGGCGGTCGTGGTGGAACGAGCAACCAACGCTCGCCGGCACCCGGGGATGCACGCGCGCCGGGCGGTAGCATCCAGGTGTGGCCCAGGTCCGATCGTTCGAAGAAGCCGAGCGGATGATCAACGAGCTCGGCCTGCCTCCGCACGACGAGTACATCATGCTGAACGACGGCACGCTCCTGAAGACCCCCGAAGCGGTCCGGGCCTGGGTGCACTCCATGGTCGCGGAGTCGTCCGATGAGGGGGCCGAGGAGTGAGCCTCCTCCGCTCGAGCTCCGGCGCCTGGTCCGAGCGCTGGCTCGTCACGACGTCACCTACCTGATCGTCGGGGGCGCCAACGCCTTCGTGCAGGGCGCCGATCACGCGACGACGGATCTCGATGTCCTGCCGATCGTCGAACCCGACAACCTGCGGCGGCTCGGGGCGGCGATGACCGACCTGAACGCCCGGCTTCGAGTCGGCCGCATGTCGGACGAGGAGGCCTCGCTCCTCCCGGTGCAGCTCGCCGACGGCGGCGTCTTCCGCACCGCGCAGATCACCAACTGGCGCACCGACGCCGGCGACCTCGACGTGATGCTCACCATGCCCGACCGGCAGGGGCGCCGTCGTCCCTACGAGCACTATGCGGCGCGTGCCGTCGACGGCATCGCCGAGGGCCAGCCCGTGCGGCTAGCCCATCTGGCGGACGTCATCGCATCGAAGGAGCACGCCGACCGGCCGAAGGACCAGGCGGCGCTGCCGGCGCTGCGGCTCCTCCTCCGTCAACAGGAGCGGGATCGGCCGGTCTGAGCCCACGGCAACCGCCCTGCTCTACCCAGATCGCTAAGGTGACACGACCGTTAGATCAGGGGACCAGGGGGAGGGACAGGTGAGCTTGGCCATCGGCGACGAGCACGGGCTGCTGGCCGACGCCGTGGCGCGCTTCGCGTCCCAGCGGTGCACGCCGGCGGTCGCTCGCGCCGCGATGGAGGGCGATGCCGCTGAGCTCCCGCCGTTCTGGGCCGAGCTCGACGGCCTCGGCTGGCTCACCCACGCCCCCGCTGACGGCCTCGGCTTCTCGGAGCTGGCGATCGTGCTGGAGGGCCTCGGTCGAGCCGTGGCGCCCGGACCGATCCTGGCCACCGCCTGGGCGCGGGCGGTCGCCGGGCTGGCGGGCGCGGAGATCGAAGGGCCGGCGGCGGTCGCCGTCGCGCCCGGCGCACCGACCTTGGGGGGCGCCGCGGCCGGGGCGGTGGTGCGAGCCACCGCTCCGGCCGACGGCAGCACCTGGTCGCTCGTACCTGCCGCCGACCTCGAGCGGACGAGCCAGCCCGGGCTCGATGCCACCCAGGGCCTGGCCACCCTCGCTGGCGACGCCGACGGGACGCCCCTGGCCGGCGTCACCGACCAGCAGGTCGAGGCCATCGGCATCGTGCTCGCCGCCGCCGAAGCCATCGGCGGGGCGTCGTGGTGCGTCGAGACCGCGGCGGCCTGGGGGCGCGACCGCCGCCAGTTCGGGCGGCCGATCGGCCAGTTCCAGGGGGTGAAGCACCGCTGCGCCGACATGCTCGTGCGCCTGGAGGCCGCCCGAGCCGCGGTGTGGGACGCGGCGGCCGCGCTCGACGGCGACGACCCGTGGGGCGACGCGGCCCAGGTCGCCGTCGCCACCGCCGGGGCCCTCGCCCTCGACGCCTTCGTCGACGACGCCAAGGACTGCATCCAGGTGCTCGGCGGCATCGGCTTCACCTGGGA
>JAGQSL010000379.1 GCA_020439525.1 Acidimicrobiales bacterium
GCTTACAAGGCGGCTGCTCTGGCCATCTGAGCTACACGGGCGAGGCGAGCGAGGCTACCGGCGACGCGACGCGGTGGGGGCCGGGTACGTTGCGGGCGAGCGACGACCAAGGGGGAGCCATGACCCGGCTCGGCTACCAGATGCCCAACTTCACCTACGAGGGCGTGGCGCCCGGCGACCTCTTCGCCACCGTCGCCGCCCAGGCGCGCGAGGCCGACGCGAGCGGCTTCGACACGGTGATGGTCATGGACCACTTCTTCCAGCTGCCGATGCTGGGCCCGCCCGAGCGGGAGATGCTCGAGTGCTATTCGCTGCTCGCCGCCCTCGCCCAGCACACCTCGTCGGCGCGCCTGAGCGCCCTGGTCACCGGCAACACCTACCGCAACCCGGCCGTGCTGGCGAAGACGGTCACCACGCTCGACATCGTCTCGGGCGGGCGGGCCCAGCTCGGCATCGGCGCCGGCTGGTTCGAGCAGGAGCACGACGCGTTCGGCATCGAGTTCGGCACCTTCACCGATCGCTTCGAGAAGCTCGAGGAGGCGCTCCAGATCATCCTGCCGATGCTGCGCGACGAGCGGCCCAGCTTCGACGGGAAGCACTACACGGCCAAGGAGGCGATCAACCGCCCGGCGCCGCTCTCGAAGATCCCGGTGATGATCGGCGGCAGCGGCGAGAAGAAGACGCTGCGCCTCGTGGCCCAGTACGCCGACGAGTCGAACCTCACGGCGCCGCTCGACGAGGTGCCCCGCAAGATGGATGCGCTCGCCGCCCACTGCCAGCGCCTCGGGCGCGACCGCGGCGAGATCACCGTGTCGCTCCAGCGGATGTGCTGCATCGCCCCCACCCACGAGGAGGCCATGGCCGACCTGGTCGCGTTCGGCCGGGGCCTCGGGATGGACCTCGACACCATGGACGAGGCCACGCGCGACTCGGTGCTCGCCATGTTCACCCTCGGCACGCCCGACGAGGTGGGCGAGCAGCTGTCGGCGGCGCTCGTGCCCGGCATCGACGGCTTCACCTGCGCGCTGCCCGCCAACGGCCACGTCCCGGGCCGCGTCGAGATGCTCGGCGAGGTCGCTCGCCGCGTCGTCGGCATCTGAGCGGACCGCACCGTGGGCGCTGCGCTGCTCTGGGGCCTGCTGGGCGGGTCGTCGCTCGTGCTCGGCGCGCTCGTGGTGCGCATCCACGAGCCGGGCAACGAGCCGCTCGGCATCGTCATGGCCTTCGGTGCCGGCGTGCTGATCTCCGCGGTGGCCTACGAGCTGGTGCAGGAGGCGGTGTCGGTGGCCGGGGGCGAAGGCGGGGTGGCGGCGGGCCTGCTGGTCGGTGCCGCCGCGTTCACCGCCGGCGACTGGGCCATCGCCCGGCTCGGCTACGCCCACCGCAAGGACATCGCCGGCGAGGGCGGTGATGCGCCCCCCACCGCCATCGTGCTGGGCACCGTGCTCGACGGCGTGCCCGAATCGGCGGTGCTCGGGCTCACCATCCTCCAGACCGGCGAGATCGGCGTCGCCATGCTGGTCGCCGTGTTCATCTCCAACCTGCCCGAGTCGATCGCCGCCTCCGCCGGGCTGCGCAACGCCGGCTGGACCGAGGCCAAGGTGCTCGGCCTGTGGACCGGCATCGCCGGGGTGTGCGCCCTCTCGGCCGGGGCCGGGTACCTGCTGCTCGACGGCGCCGGACCGTGGGCGCTCGCGTTCGTGTTCGCTTTCGCCGGCGGGGCGATCCTGAGCATGCTCGCCACCTCGATGATGCCCGAGGCCTACGAGCACGCTCGGCGGTGGGCCGGTCCCGCCACGGTGGTCGGCTTCGCGGTCGCATTCGCGGTCAACAGCCTGGGCTAGGGCGATTTCACCCACCTGGGGGTTGCGATCGTCCCACTGGCGGGCCAGGGTGGAGGTCAAGTCGTCGTTCGTCGTAGCGACTCGGGCGGCCTCTTCTGCGTCGGCAGCTTGCCGACGGGTGAATCGAGGTAGCAACCCCATGTCCACGTTCTCCATCGAGGCCAGCTGCGACGCGGTCGCGCTCCGGCTGGCCTGCGTCGGCGAGCTCGACGCCGCCGCCACCTGCCTGCTCGCCGACGCCGTCCGCGCCCACGAGGCGGCCGGCTCCGGGCGCGTCGTGCTCGACCTGGCCCGCACCACGTTCATCGACTCGTCGGGCATCGCCACGATCGTGAAGCTGTCGCGCTCGCTCCGCGAGCACGACGTGCACCTCGAGCTGGTGAGGGCCGGTCGCACGGTGCGTCGGGCGTTCGAGCTCTGCGGCCTGCTGCACCTCCTCGAGCTCGACCCCGCCCCGAGCTGACCGAGCGACGGGGCGATGGCTCGCCCGCTCAGGCCTCCATCTGTCCCTTCACGGCGTTGATGGCGTCGATGAACTCGTCGACCATCTCGTAGACGACGGTGGCGGCCGGCTTCACCTGGTTCATGTTCCCGACGATCTGGCCCACGAAGTAGTTGGCCAGCTTCTCGGCGCCCGACCCGGCGATGTGCGACGAGCGGTCGATGCGGGCGATGGCCTGGGCGGTGAGGATCGGCTGCAGCGGCATGCCGAGCGGCGGGAGCTCGGTGTCGTCCCACTCCTCGGTCCACGCGCTCTTGAGCTGGCGGGCGGGCTTGCCGGTGCGGCTGCGGGAGCGGACGGTGTCGTCGGAGGTGGCCTTGAGGAACTTCTCCTTCACGGCCGGTTGGGTCTCGGCCTCCTCGGTGGTGAGCCACACCGATCCGCACCACACGCCCTGGGCGCCGAGCGCCATGGCGGCGGCCATCTGCCGGCCCCGGCCGATGCCGCCGGCGCCCAGCACGGGCACGGGGGCCACGGCGTCGACCACCTCGGGGATCAGCACCATCGAGCCGATCTCGCCGGTGTGACCGCCGGCCTCGCCGCCCTGGGCGACGATGATGTCGACGCCGGCCTGCACGTGGCGCTCGGCGTGGACGGCCTTGCCGGCGAGGGCGCCGACGAGGCGGCCCTCCTCCTTGCAGCGGTCGATCATGTGCTGGGGCGGCGGTCCGAGGGCGTTGGCCACGAAGGCGGTGCGGTGGGCGAGGGCGATGTCGAGCTGCGGGCCCGACGCTCGCTCGGAGAAGGGGAGCGGGGTGTCGTCCTTGACGTTGAAGACCACGCGGGCGTCGTCGGCGAGCGGGGGCACGTCGTAGCGGGCGAGGATCTCGTCGACCTTCTCCCAGTACTGCGGGGGGATGAGGTCGGCGATGTCGGAGAGGGTGTAGCCCCCTTCGCTGTCACCGGCGTACTTGGCCGGGATGATGAGGTCGACGCCGTACGGGCGATCGGGCCCGATCTCGTCCTCGATCCACGCCAGGTCGATCTCGAGCTGCTCGGGCGAGTGGGCGACGGCGCCGAGCACGCCCAGGCCGCCGGCCTTCGACACGGCCGCCACCACGTCGCGGCAGTGGCTGAAGGCGAAGATCGGGACGTCGATCCCCAGCATCTCGGTCACGGTGTTCTTCACGGTGGGCTCCCCGGGCGGTAATCGCAGCGGCTCGAACGTACCGCAACTAGTGTCCGGGCGATGCGACGGACGCTGCTGGCCCCACCGCTCGGCTCCGCGCTCGACACGGGGAGCGAGGCGTTCGAGCGCAACCGCACCGACGTGCTCGAGCAGCTGGCCGAGATCGACGAGCTGCTCGACCAGGCCGAGGCGGGGGGCGGGCCCGAGCGCACCGCCCGGCTGCGCAGCCGGGGCAAGCTCCCCATCCGCGAGCGGATCCTCCACGCGCTCGATCCCGACACGCCCTTCCTCGAGATCAGTCCGCTGGCCGCCTACGGCAGCGACTACACGATCAGCGGCGGCATGGTCGTCGGCATCGGCGTCATCGCCGGGGTCGAGTGCGTGATCATGGGCAACGACCCCACGGTGCTCGCCGGGGCGCTCACGCCCTACGCCGGCAAGAAGTGGATGCGGGCCCTCGAGATCGCCCGCGACAACCGCATGCCGTACGTGAGCTTCGTCGAGTCGGCCGGCGCCGACCTGCGCATGGGCGGCGGCAGCAGCGACGGGCCCAAGACCCAGAC
>JAGQSL010000380.1 GCA_020439525.1 Acidimicrobiales bacterium
TGGCAGATGTTCAGCCACCAGCTCGAAGCACCGGCCGAGTCGTTCACCGTGACGACCGCGTCGGGCTCGAGAGCAGTCGACGTTCGACCCCTCCTCACCGGGCCGATGCGCCGTGAGATCCGCTACGCCCCGGCTCTCGTGCCGAAGCTCTGCGAAGACCCTGCGGTGCTCTCGGTCACCGTCACCGACGTCGAGTCGGGCACGACCACGGTGGCGTGCCGGTGATCGCCGCCTGGGAGCGGCTGGCGTCGGCCACCGTCGGCGGCCGGCCGCTCGCCGCCACGCGCGTGCTCTACGCCATCGGGGCCCTGTGGCTGCTGCGCACCGACCACCGCCGCTTCGCCACCGGCTTCGACCCCGATCGCCTCCACCTCGACTGGCCGCTGGTCGGCGGCCACCTGCGCGGCCTGCCGCCGACGCTGGTGGAAGGAGCGTGGGTCATCGGCGCGCTGCTGCTGATCGTCGGCATCGTGCCCCGCGTCGGCGCCGCCGCCGTGACCCTCTCCGCCTTCGCCTTCTACGCCGTCGATCGCCAGCACTACGGCAACGGCGGCTACTTCATCGTGCTGATCGGGATGCTGCTGGTGCTCGCCGACAGCGGGGCGAGCGCGACGCCGTGGGGGCCCGATCGACGGCGAGCGTCGTGGTGGCCGGCGTTCCTGCTCGCCAGCCAGCTCACGATCGTCTACCTCTACGCCGGCGTGCAGAAGTTCCGGCACTCGTCGCTCACGGGCGACACGATCGCCTGGCAGCTGCACGGCCCGCTCGTCGACCGCATCGGCTGGTCGCACCTGCCCGTCGCCCTGAACCTGCTGGGCGGGATCGCCGAGCTGTTCTGCGCGATCGCCCTCTGGTTCGCCCTCACCCGCAAGCTCGCCGTCGTGGTGGGGGTGATCCTCCACGTCGGCATCTTGTGCTTCCTGCGCTGGTCGCCCGACATGGCGGCCTTCGCGTTCGCGTCGTGGTCGCTCTACCCGGCGTTCTGGGCCGCGTCGGGCCCGCTGGCCGAGGAGCTGGCGCGGTGGCGGGCGGCGCGATCGCCGGCGGATCCCGCGCCCGAGCCGGTGAGGCGCTCGGCCACCGCGTAGCGCAGGCCCTCCAGTGCGTCGGCCACGGCGTCGCCCGGGCAGCTGGTGGCGCAGGCGTCGCGGTGGCCGCTGATGACGGCGGGCAGCGTCCGGCCATTGGCCAGGAGCACGTCGGTGCCGAACGGGTCGAGATCGGCGTGGGCGGCGATGGTGGCGATCACCTCCACGAGCGTCGACCACGCCGTGTCGGACGGGCGGCGATCGTGGAAGCGGCCGGCGAGGGCGATGCCGACGGTGCCGGGGTTGTGGCCGAAGGCATGGCCGGCCTGGACGATCTCGGGCGCCGGGCTGGCGAGCGTGCCCTCCCGTCCCTCGGCCACGCGACCATCGGGCAGCACCACCAGCGAGTACCCGATGTCGCCCCAGCCCCGGTCGTGGGCGTGGAAGCGCTGCACCCGGCGCACCATCGCCAGCGGTTCGGGCTCGTCGTTCGAGGTGGCGGTGTGGTGCACGACGATCGCCCGCACGGCCGAGCGCTCGGGCGGCCAGTCCACCGCCGGCTCGGCACCCCACGCGGCCCGGTCGACGACCGGAGCCGCCAGGCCGTCGAGAAGAAGGGGGCGCTCGGTCACGGGATCGCCGGCTCGGCGGCGAGCGCCCGGTCGAGGGCCGCGGCCAGCTCGCGGTGGCCGTTCGCCAGCGCCACGTCGCGGATCTCGGCCAGGTAGGCGCGGTCCGAGCGCGTGCGGGCCGGGTGGGCGGCCAGCAGCTCGAGGTCGACCTCGTCGGGGAGGGTCCGCACCAGGGGGAGCGAGCCGGTGGCGGCGAGCGCGGCGGAGGTCCGCAGGCACTTCGGGCAGGTGCCGCAGTTCACCGTCCCGGGGTGGTTCTGCCAGCAGACGCGCAAGGTGTCGGCGGCCTGGCCGGCGGCGGCCACCGCAGCGAGCTTCTCGACCCGGGTGCGCTGGCGTCCCTCGATGCGCAGGTGGGCTCGGTCGTTGCCGAAGGGCTCGGCTCGCCGCCGCACCGCCACCTCCGGGAGGTGGTGGTCGGCGACCGACGCGGCGCAGAGGACCTCTCGGTGGGTGCGTCCGAGCAGCATGGCGGTGGCGATCAGCCCGCCGTAGACGAACCAGGTCCAGTCGCAGGTGGGGTCGGAGAAGTCGCGCAGGTCGGTGTCGACCACGAGGAGCGGCTTGCCCACCGCGTCGGCCGCCTCCTGCACCACCTCGAGCACCTCGGCGGTGCGCTCGGTGTCGTGGAGCACCACGTCGAAGCCGCGGACGAAGAGGAGGTCGTCGATGCGATCGCCGTGCTCGGCCAGCAGGTCGAACGAGTCGACGCCACCGGAGAAGAAGGCGGCCACCCGGCGCCCGTCGGGCTCGGGCGGCCTCGGGCTGGGGCGGGGCAGGGCGTGGATGGGGGACGCGAAGTGGTGGGGGAACAGCGAGAGGTGCACGTCCTCGAAGGCGTCGATCGAGCGGCGGAACGCCCGGCTGAGCGGCGGGATCGACACCACCCGCTGGTCGTTCTCCATGCCCATGATCCGGCCGATCGACGCGAACGCCTCGGGCACGTCGGCTGGCACCGGGGCGACCCCGTCGAAGCGGACGGTGTGGGTCGTGCCCCCGACGCGGAAGCGGCCGGTGGCCGACGAGTCGGTCGACCGGCACCGCTCGAGCACGATCGTGGGCCCGGCGCCCATCAGCCCTCGTCTCCGAGCGAGCGGACCAGCACCGCGGTCTGTTCGGTGCGCACCGCCACGCGGTAGCCGGCAGCCTCGTAGAACGGGACCGCGTCCCGGTGGGGCTCGGCTGTGGCGTAGCCGGCGGAGGTCACGGTCACGACCGCGCCGATGCCGGATGCCCGGCAGGCGTCGTGGAGGTGGCCGAGCAGCGCGGTGCCGATGCCTCGCCCTCGGGCGGAGGGGGCCACCAGCATCGAGGTGAGCTCGACCACCTCGGGCCCGAAGGGTGCGGTGGTGGCGTAGCCGACGAGCGCACCGTCGAGTCGAGCCCCCGCCGATGGCGACGAGTCGATCCACGTGGCGAACCGGTCGAGGTCGGCCGGTCGTCCGCTGCGGGCGGCGAACAGGGCGCCGAGCTCGGACAGGTCGCGTCCGGTCAGGGGCCCGACCGCCGCGACTGCACCCACGTTCGCTCTTCCCTCCTGCGCTCCGCCCGTCTCGGATCCGCGTCGGCGAGCCTACCGCGGCCGTCCCGGCGCCCCTCACGGCCGGTCGTAGCATCGGGCCGTGGACCGCGCCCCCGATGCCGTCGCCCGGGCGTCGGGCTCGCGATGGACGGTCGTGGCCATCGCCGCGATCGCGGGCCTGGTGGTGGGGGCGATCGCCAGCTGGGCCCTCACCGGCCACGACGCCGACGATCCCGATTCGAGCGCCGGCGGGCCCGCTCCCTCGGCCGCCGAGGTGGCGGCAGCCATCGGCCCCCTGGCGCTCCCCACCGACTGCCCGCTGCAGATCGACGACCCCGACCTGCTCCCGAACGCGGCGCGCGACTACCGCGGTGGGGTGCACGAAGGCGTCGACTTCATCTGCCGCGAGCTCGGCCACGACGCCACCACGCCGCTGCCGGGCCGGGTGATGGTGGCGGCGCGCGACCTCCCCGAGCCGACGCCCGAGGAGCGCGTCGACCTGCTGGCCGACGCCAAGGCCCTGGGCGACACCCCGCCGTGGACCCTGCGGCTGCTCTACGGCCAGTTCGTGGTCATCGACCACGGCGTGATCGACGGCGCCGGCCACGTGGTCACGCTCTACGCCCACCTGGCCGAGGTCGACCCGGCGCTTCGCCCGGGGCTCGAGGTCCCGGCGGGAACCCGCGTCGGCGCCATCGGCGAGTCGGGCACGCAGGCCGCTGGGACCGGCGAGGACGCGCCGTACTCCATCCACCTCCACTGGGAGGTGCAGGTCGACGACGAGTTCCTCGGTCGCGGCGACGAGCCCGACGAGGTGCGCGCCGCCTACCGCACCCTGTTCGGCCTCTGATCGGGAGACCGCTCAGCCGTCTTCCCACGGGGCGGTGCGCCCCATCTTCTCGTAGTAGCGGGCGAGGTGGCCCTTGACCCGGGCGATGTCGTCCTGCGGCAGATCGACGCCGCCCCGCCCGCCCTGCACCACGTTGCCGGCGGCCATGATCGCTCGCGGCACGGCCACGAGCTTGCCGTCGACCACGTCGGCGATGAGCAGCTTGTAGGCGCCGTACTCGTCGTCGTCGGGGGCGTCGTGCCACACGTGCGCGTCGCGGTAGGCGGGGGTGGGGTGGTCCTCGGCGTCGGTGAAGCGCCGCACGCGGTCGTCGGCCGCGTCGCCGTCCCACGAACGGTCCTCGTCGGCGAGCGGCAGGTCCTGGAACTGGGTGACCGTCATGGCTCCTCCTCGGTTCGTCGTCGCTCTCGCACTACCCGCCCGGGCGTCCGGTGAACGCTTCGCCCGGTCCCAGGGCTCGGGTCGCGAACTGCTCGAGCGCTCGGTCGATGACCCGGTCGTGGCCGAAGCGGGCGATCCGAGGGGCGCACGCCCGCAGGAGCCGAAGGGCCGGGGCGGCGGCTCGCAGCTCGGCGAGGAGGCCGAGCTCGGTGCCGGCGGGCCCCGGTGCCGTCTCGATGGTGGCCGTGCCGACGATGTCGCCGTCGATGCCGGCCCGGATGGTGCGGTGCGGGTCCACGTCCACGAGCTCGATCGAGAAGCGCAGCCGGTAGCGCAGCGGGGTGCGGATCCGGGCCTGCCACACCTCGCCCGGCGCCAGCGCCCGGGCATCGAGCTCGAGGAGCCACGGCCACCAGGTCGGGTAGCGATCGGGCTGGGCGAGGGCGGACCACACGGCCGGCACGTCGTGGGCGAGGCGCTCCGTGCGCTGGGAGCGGATGGGCCGATCGCCGCGCCCGGCGATCACGTCGGGTCGGTGCAGGGGTCGAGGCAGGACTGCAGGACGCTCGGTTGGACCGATGGCTCGACCTCGGAGGTGCGCCGGATGGTGGCGGCGGCGACGGCCGCACCCACGAGGCACAGCACCGCGGCGGCGGTCATGGCGGTGCGATAGCCGGGGAGGCCGGTGGCGGTGGCGCCGTCGAGGTCGACGCCCGCGGCGGCAGGTAGCACGGCGACGGCGAGCAGGCCGCCCAGCCGGGCGACCGCGTTGTTGGTGGCCGAGCCGATGCCGAGGGCCCGGTCGTCCACGGCGGCGAGCACGGCGGCGGTGAGCGGGGCGACGGTGAGCGACAGCCCGAGGCCGAAGGTGATCGTCGGCGGGAGCACGCCGGTGGCGTACGCGTCGCCGGGCTCGACGCGGCCGAGCCAGGCGACGCCGACGGCGATGACGAGCGGGCCGACGGTCATCGGCACCCGAGCGCCGATGCGCTGAGCGAGCGCGCCGGCTCGCGGCGAAAGGACCAGCATGAGCAGCGTGACGGGGAGGAGGGCGACCCCGGCCTCGAGCGCCGAGTACCCGAGGGCGAGCTGGAGGTTGACGGCCACCAGGAAGAAGGTCACGCCGAGGGCGGCGTACACGGCGAGGGTGACGAGGTTGGCCCCGGTGAACTGCTGCGAGCGGAACAGCGACGGCGGGAGCATCGGCACCGGCGTCCGGTGCTCGTGGGCCCAAAACCCGCCGAGGGCGGCGAGCCCGCCCACCGTGAGCCCGGCGGAGGCGAGCGACCACCCCTCGCCCGAGCCGATCAGCCCGGCGGTGAGCGCGGCCAGGCCGCCCGCCGCGATGGCGGCACCCCAGCGGTCGAGGTGGCGGGGTGCGTCGTCGTCGAGCGACTCGGGCACCCCGCCGGCGAGCACGACCGCGGCCACCGCGAACGGCACGTTGATGAGGAAGGCCCAGCGCCAGCTGGCGGCGTCGATGAGCCACCCGCCCACGAACGGCCCCACGGCGCTGGCCGCCCCGGTGAGCCCCGACCACCGTCCGATCCAGCGAGCCCGATCGTCGGGGTCGACCGTCGCGGTCAGCAGCGCCAGGCTCCCCGGGATCAGCAGCGCGGCCGCCGCGCCCTGCACGGCCCGAGCCGCGATCAGCGCGCCCGTCGAGGGGGCCAGCCCGCAGGCGACCGAGGCGGCGGCGAAGCCCACGACCCCGATCGTGAAGCAGCGTCGGCGCCCGTAGCGGTCGCCGAGCGCCCCGCCGAGCAGGAGCAGCGCGGTGAGGGTGACGAGGTAGGCGTTCAGCACCCACTGCAAGCCGCCCAGGTCGGCGCCGAGGTCGGCCCGGATCGCCGGGAGCGCGACGTTGACGATCGAGCCGTCGAGGAACGCGATGCCCGAGCCGACGACCGCGGCGGCCAGCGCCCGGCGCTCGACGTCCACCGGGCGCACCTCGCTCAGGGGTGCGAGGGGCTGTCGGCGAGCGCCTCGATCTCGAAGGCGAGCTCGTCCACGTAGCACCAGAGCCAGTCCTCGCCGGGCTCGAAGCTCTGGATCAGCGGGTGGCCGGTGGCCTGGTGGTGGGCGGTGGCGTGGCGGCGGGGCGAGCTGTCGCAGCAGCCGACGTGCCCGCAGGTGGTGCACCGGCGGAGGTGGACCCAGCGGGTGCCCTCGCGCTCGCAGTCCTCGCAGCCGGCGCTGCGGGCGTCGGCGTCGGCGTCGATCTGGTCGAGGTGCGAGCACCCGTCGGTGGCGGCCATGGGCCCGAAGCCTACGGGCGGCTCGTTCGGGTGCGACGGGGCCGTCGGGACCTCGGGCCCTGGCGTCGGACGTCCCTGGGGACCAACCTCGGACCATGGGGCGTTGGACGCAGGCCGTCGCCGCGATCGCCCTCGCCGGCGCCTCCCTGTGGTGGAGCTGGCGGTGGTCGGGGCCCGATGGCGTGGCGTTCGCCGTGGTCGTGGTCTGGGCGCCCATGCTGGCGGTGGGCGCCATCAGCCAGCTCGCGCCGATCCGGCTGCCGGCCCGTTGGTACGAGCTGCGACCCTTCGAGCGCGACGGTCGGCTCTACGAGCGCCTCGGCGTCCGCGCCGCGAAGCGGGTGGCCCGGCGCGGCCCGATCGCCGCGTTCAACCCGGACCTGCACCTCCCCCGCGAGCCGACCGGCGACGGCGTGCGCCACCTCGAGCGCCGGATGCGCGACGCCGAGTCCTCGCACGTGGTGGTCTTCCTCGCCGTGGTGCTGGTGACGGTCCACGCCGTCGTGAAGGGGTGGTGGACGGCGGCGATCGTGTCGACCGTGGCGAACCTGGCGATGAACGGTGCGCCGGTCGCGCTGCAGCGCTACAACCGTGCGCTGCTGCGCCGGCGCTTCCCGGAGGAGCCGGCCGAGCGTCCCTGAGCGGCGAGCACCTGCGGAGGCCAGCCCGCCTCGATCGGGTGGTTCAGCGCTCCCCTCGCGGGTAGTGGTCGGCCATGGCCACCTCGCTCGTCGCCGACCGCCCCACCGACACCGCCGAGGCGCTCGCCTTCGACCAGCCGTGGGTCGAGGTCGACGCCCATCGGCGCTCGCGGCTGCGGTGGTTCAACCTTGCGATGGGGCTGGTCCACCTCGCCTTCGCCGGGGCCATGGTGGGGCTCGGCAACGACTTCTCCTTGCAGGTGAGCACCCTGTCGCTCGGCGGACCGCCCGGGACCCCGATCGCCGACGGGACGCTCAGCGAGGCGTTCACCGTCCGCCTGGCCTGGGCGACGGCGGCCTTCTCGGGGCTGTCCGCCCTCTTCCACCTCCTGATCGCCTCGCCCGTGGGCTTCGGCGCCTACGTCCGCGAGCTCGAACGGGGCCGCAACCGGTTCCGGTGGG
>JAGQSL010000381.1 GCA_020439525.1 Acidimicrobiales bacterium
CCGGCCTGGATGACCACGCCGACCACGGCGAGGATCATGGGCAGCTCGTAGGCGATGAGCTGGCCGGCGGCTCGCAGACCACCGATGAGGGAGTACTTGTTGGCCGACGACCAGCCTGCGAACAGCACACCGAGCGAGCTGATCGACGACACGGCGAGGGCGAAGAAGATGCCGGTGTCGAAGTTGGCCAGGTGAAGGTCGGGGCCGAACGGCACCACCATGTAGGTGAACAGCACGGTGGCCACCACCAGGTAGGGGGCGGCCTTGAACAGGGCGCGGTCGGCCCGTTCGGGAATGATGTCTTCTTTCTGGAGCCACTTGCCGACCTCGGCGAGGAGCTGCATCGAGCCGTAAGGCCCGGCCTCCATTGGTCCGAGACGGCTCTGCATGAAGCTGACCATCTTGAACAAGAAGACGTAGACGAAGGTGCCGGCGGGCAGCAGCACCGCCACCAGCACACCGATGGAGCGCAGGACGGTCTGCTGCCAGTAGGCGAGCTCGAGCCCGAGCACGAGGGAGTCGGTCACGACTCACCCCCGAGCGGGAAGCGCGGACGCAGGACGGGAACCATCACCGGTCGATGTCTCCGAGGATGAAGTAGAGCGAGGCCAGGATCGTGACCACGTCGGGCACGTACACGCCCCGGGTGACCCACGGGACGATGGCGATGTTGTTGAACGAGGCGGTGCGGATCTTGACCCGGAACGGGCCGAGGTCGCCCTTGGACACCACGTAGTAGCCCATCTCGCCGAGGGGGTTCTCGGTGGCGACCCACGCCTCGCCCTCGGGCACCTTGATGATGCGCGGGACCTTGGCCATGATCGGCCCGGCGGGCAGCCCGTCGCAGAGCTGGTCGATGATCTTCGTGCTCTCGCGGATCTCCTGGAGGCGCACCCAGAAGCGGGCGAACGAGTCGCCGTCGGGGTGGGTCCACACCTGCCAGTCGCACTGGTCCCAGGCCAGGCCGACGGGCTGGTCGCGGCGCAGGTCCCAGTCGATGCCCGAGGCCCGCAGGTTGGCGCCCGACAGGCCGTAGGCCTGGGCGACGTCCGCGGGGATCACGCCGATCCCTCGGGTGCGGGCCTGGAAGATCTCGTTGCCCTCGACGAGGGTCTCCATCTCGTCGCAGAAGTCGCGGATGCGCTCCATCGCCGCCTTGGTGTCGGCGATCCAGCCCTTGGGCAGGTCGTCCTTCAGGCCGCCGATGCGATCGAAGTTGGGGTGGAAGCGCCCGCCGGTGGCGCCCTCGATCTGGTTGAGGACGAACTCGCGGTCGCGGAAGGCGTAGAACGCCGCGGTCATGGCGCCGATGTGCAGCGCCATGTCGCCCACGAACAGCGACACGTTGGCGATGCGCGACATCTCGAAGAGGATCGTGCGGATCCACTGGGCCCGCGGCGGGGCCTCGATGTCCATGAGCTGCTCGGCGGCGAGGATGAACGGCACCTCGTTGGCGAAGCTGCCCAGCCAGTCGATGCGGTTCACCAGGGTGGTGACCTGCGGGTAGGTGCGGACCTCGACGAGCTTCTCGTAGCCGCGGTGCATGTAGCCCATGACCGG
>JAGQSL010000382.1:0-864 GCA_020439525.1 Acidimicrobiales bacterium
CCATGGCCATCGGCCAGGGCGATCCCTCGCCCACCGTGCTGATCGACGCCACCGCCCCGGTCACCGAGGTCCGCGTGGAGACGGTGTCGTGATGCTGGCCGCCGATCCGCTGCTCACCGGGGGCGTCGGTCTCGCCGAGGTCGTCATCGTGCTGGTCAAGGCCGGCATCACCCTCGGCATCTGCCTGCTGGCCACGATGCTGATGATCTGGTTCGAGCGCAAGATCATCTCCGACCTCCAGAACCGCATCGGGCCCAACCGCGCTGGCCCCTTCGGCATCCTCCAGACCCTCGCCGACGGCCTCAAGGTGCTGCTCAAGGAGGATCTCGTCCCGGATCGCTCCGATCGGCTCGTCTTCCGCCTCGCCCCGATCCTCACCATGGTCCCGGCGTTCATCACCTTCGGGCTGATCCCGCTGGGCGGCGACTTCCGCGACGGCAACGGCGGGGTGATCGAGGTGTTCGGGCACCGCACCCTGATGCAGCTCGCCAACCCGGGCGCCGGCGTGCTGGTGATCCTCGCCATGTCGTCGATCGCCGTGTACGGCGTCATGCTCGCCGGCTGGTCGTCGGGCTCGAAGTACCCGCTGCTCGGCTCGGTGCGGGCCTCGGCCCAGATGGTCTCCTACGAGGCCGCGCTCGGCCTCTCGGTGCTCGCCGTGGTGCTCACCTCGGGCGACCTCACCACCAACGGGATCGTCGCCGGCCAGCACGGCTGGGGCTGGAACCTGTGGGTCACCGGGCTGGTGCCGTTCGTGATCTTCAGCCTGTCGGCCACCGCCGAGCTCAACCGCCCGCCCTTCGACCTGGTCGAGGCCGAGCAGGAGCTGGTGGGCTCGTTCCAGACCGAGTACTCCGGCTTCCG
>JAGQSL010000382.1:1020-1646 GCA_020439525.1 Acidimicrobiales bacterium
TCGCCGTGCTCTACGTGTTCGTGTGGGTGCGGGCCTCGGTGCCCCGGGTCCGCTACGACCAGCTGATGGACCTCGGCTGGAAGGGCCTCATCCCGCTGGCGCTGGGCTGGCTGCTCCTGCTCACCGCCATGTCGGCCGCCGACGCCGAGGGCTGGAACCTCGCCGGGCGCCTCGGCGTCGCTGCCGGCGGCCTGGTCGTCATGGCCGCGTGCTGGGGCATCCTCCAGGCGGCGCGCCGCGCCGCGCTGCGCAACCGCCAGTTCGAGGGGGTGATCGACTGATGGGCATCTTCGAGTACCTCGGCGGCTTCCCCGTCACGTTCCGCCAGCGCGGCAAGAAGCAGCGCGTCACCAAGGAGTACGCCAAGGACGAGGGCGGCAAGCGCACCAAGGCCGTGCGGATGCACGGTCGCCACGTGCTGAACCGCTACGAGGACGGCATGGAGAAGTGCATCGGCTGCGAGCTCTGCGCCGGTGTGTGCCCCGCGAAGTGCATCTACGTGCGCGGCGCGGACAACGATCCCGCCGACCCCGTCTCGCCGGGCGAGCGCTTCGGCTTCGTCTACGAGATCAACTACCTGCGCTGCATCCACTGCGACCTCTGCGTGGAGGCGTGCCCCACCGAGG
>JAGQSL010000383.1 GCA_020439525.1 Acidimicrobiales bacterium
TCGGATCCGCTCGTGCACGCCGTGGTCGCGGCCAGCGCTCCGGCGAGCGCCAGGGCGCCTGCCCGTCGGGCGAAGGTCACCGGGCGGCTCGCCGTCGGTACACGAGCAGCACCAGGACGGCGCCGAGCACCGACCCGAAGAAGCCCGAGAGCTGGAAGGCGCCTTCGTCGAGGTCCTTGCCGAAGAGCAGGTAGCCGAGCAGCCCGCCGATGAGCGAGCCGACGATGCCGAGTGCGGTGGTGGGGAGGCAGCCGCGGGGGCTGGGCCCGCTGATGAGGGCGCGGGCCACGAGGCCGGCGACGAAGCCGCTGAACAAGACGGTGATGACGAACCACATGGGGGGCGACCTCCGGGTCGGGCGCCCCCATCGTGGCCGATCGCCGCCGGGTGTCGCCCGCGATCCGGATGGGGCCGCGCCCCCGGCCCACCGCTAGCCTTTCCGGTCGTTCGAATCGCGGGCAGGGCGTCCGCGCGCAACCCGGAAGGACCGTCAGATGGCGCAGGAGCTCGACTTCGAGACCCAGGTCTTCGAGAAGGAGTACATCGAGGTCGCGGGGACCAAGGAGGCCATCGTGCGCGGCGGGCGCCACCTGCTCCCGCTGCTGCCCAAGGCCCTCGAGGGCGTGGCCCAGATCGGCGTGATCGGCTGGGGCTCGCAGGGCCCCGCCCAGGCCCAGAACCTGCGCGACTCGCTCGAGGGCACGGACATCACCGTCAAGGTCGGCCTGCGGGCCGGCTCCTCGTCGATGGACGCCGCCCGCGAGGCCGGCTTCACCGAGGACGCCGGCACCCTCGGCGAGATGTTCGAGGTCATCACCGAGTCCGACTTCGTGATCCTGCTGATCTCCGACGCCGCCCAGGCCCAGCTCTACGAGCAGGTCTTCGCCAACCTGAAGGACGGGGCCACGCTCGGCCTCTCGCACGGGTTCCTGCTCGGCCACCTGCGCAACGTGGGCGCCGAGTTCCCCGCCAACGTGAACGTCGTGGCCGTCTGCCCCAAGGGCATGGGCCCGTCGGTTCGAGCCCTCTACGTGCAGGGCGCCGAGGTCAACGGCGCCGGCATCAACGCCAGCTTCGCCATCCAGCAGGACGTCAACGGCAAGGCCACCGACCACGCCCTCGCCTGGAGCGTCGGGCTCGGCTCGCCCTACTCCTTCATGACCACCATGGAGTCCGAGTTCCGCTCCGACATCTTCGGCGAGCGCGGCATCCTGCTCGGCGGCGTCCACGGCCTGGTGGAGTCGCTGTACCGCAAGTACCGCAACGAGGGCGCCACCCAGGAGGACGCCTTCAAGCGCACGGCCGAGTGCGTCACCGGGCCCATCTCGAAGACCATCTCCCACGAGGGGATCCTCGGGCTCTACGAGCGCCTCGACGACGCCGGCAAGGAGGTCTTCAAGCGGGCCTACGACGCCAGCTACCTCCCCATGAAGGCCGTGCTGCAGGAGATCTACGACGAGGTCCGCACCGGCAACGAGATCCGCTCGGTGGTCGTGGCCGGCGAGCGCCTCGAGCGCTACCCCATGAGCACCATCGACCAGACCGAGATGTGGCAGGTGGGCGAGCGGGTGCGCGCCGAGCGCGTCGAGGGCGAGATCCCGCTCGACCCCTTCACCGCCGGCGCCTACGTGGCCACGATGATGGCCCAGATCGACGTGCTCGACGAGGCCGGCCACCCGCTGTCGGAGATCGTGAACGAGTCGGTCATCGAGGCCACGGATTCGCTCAACCCGTACATGCACGCCCGGGGCATCGCCTACATGGTCGACAACTGCTCGATCACCGCCCGCCTCGGCTCGCGCAAGTGGGCGCCGCGCTTCGACTACGCCATGGTGCAGGAGAGCTTCCCGGCGCTCGACGCCCAGCAGAGCGAGCAGGGCCCGTCGGCCGCCTTCGAGGGGCACCGCATCCACGACGTGCTCGACAAGGTGGGCCAGATGCGCCCCAGCGTCGACATCTTCGTCGCCGGCTGACCCTCGACCTTCAGCCGATCTCGACCTGCTGCGCCGCCTCGACCATGGCGTCGGCGTGGCGCGGCAGGAGGAAGCCGTCCTGCACGGCGGCGTCGGCCGACGCCTGCACCTCGCTGACGTACCCGTCGGTGTCGCCCGGGTAGCGCTCGACCAGCTGCTCGGGCGTGAAGGGCTCGTTGGACCCGAACAGCGAGCAGATCACGCTCGGCGTGGTGTTCGTGCCCGTCATCACCGCGATGGGGGCGTCGACGGTCGGGGTGCGGATGCCGCCGAGGGCGATGCCGTCGTCGTCGCGGACGATCGCGCCGTCGGTGGGCTCCTCGGTCTCGAGGCGCGGCGAGCTCGGCGGTGCGGTCCCGTCGACGATCCACGCCTCGAGGTGGCGCAGCGCGGTCTGCACGAGCGGCTCCTGCGGGCCGTCGTTGATGGTGCCGCAGGAGGCCGCCAGGTCGACGCCGCTGTCGGTCCAGCGCTTGCCGGCCTCCACCGCGTAGTCGAGCGTGCTCTGGTCGGCGTGGGCGGTGCCCGCGGTCTCCCACGTCACGAGGTGGTCGGTGTCGTCCTGGCGGGCGCGCACGAAGCCGAGCAGCTCGAGGTCGGTCTCGGTCTCGAACTGGAACACCGGGACGTCGAGGTCGCTGCGGATGTGGACCACGGCCGCCGGCTTGCCGGCGTCGGTGGCGTTCAGGTCGGCGCTGCTGTTGCCCCGCGAGTGGATGAGGATGCCGTCGAAGAGGTGGGTGACCGGCTGGATGGCGTTGGCGTAGGTGGTGAGCCGGAAGGCCGATTGCGACTCGCCGGCGGCGATCACCCGCTCGGCGGCCAGGCCGCCCAGGGGTGCGTCGTCCGCCGGGTCGAGGAGCGTGCGGACCGCCTGCGAGTAGATGTCGTAGCTGTACTGGTCGCCGGGGTGGGAGAGCTCGCCGTAGCGCTCGGGGTCCCACTCCTTCAGGGGCTGGAGCGCCTCGGGGATCACGCCGGGCACCGGGATGCCGAGGCCGCCGGGCTCCACGCCCATCTGCTGGGCCGACACCGAGGCGTAGGCGTACCCCTCCGAGAGGAGCTCGTCGGCGAGGAACCCGAAGTCCGGATCGGACTCGCGCCCGGCGCTGACGTTGAGCCACTCGACGACGAGGGTCCCGTTGAACTCCGCGGGGTCGGCCGGTCGGCGGACCACGGTGCGGATGGCGTAGTCGGCCGTGTCGTCGGTCCGCGTCGCCGACCAGGTGCCGTCGGTGCCGAGCTCGCCGTCGGCCTCGTAGGCGGCTGCGGTGCCGCGCAGGAAGTACTCCTCCTCGGTGTAGCCGAACTCCTCGTCCCAACCCTCGGGCATGGCGAGGTAGGCGATGCCGTAGCGCCCGCCGGTGATGGGCCCCTCGACCTCGTCGGCGGCCGGAAGGTCGGCGATGCGCTCCTGGAGGGCGTCGGCGGCGCCCGAGCCCGCGGCGGCCGCGGTCGTCGTCGACGAGTCGGCGTCGGCGCCGTCGCTGCCGTCGGAGGTGCAGCCGGCGAGGGCCACGAGCAGCGCGGCGGTGGCGAGCAGGGCGCGGGCGGAGCGGGTCCGGATCGGGGTCATGGCCGGGTCCTACCAGGGATCGGACCGGCGCGCTCGGCCGATCACGAGCTCGACGCGCCGCCGGGGATCCCCACCCGCTCGAGGAGCACGCCCTCGGTGGCGCCGGTGGGGTTGAAGGTCTCGCGGGTGGCGAACCAGCGCAGCCAGTCGCCCGCGCCGGCGTGGTCCCAATCGGGCAGCCACCAGGCGCGGTGGTCGAACGGCTGGGCCCGCCAGCCCTCGGGCGGCGCCACCAGGGCAGGGACGTTCGGGGCCATGGCGATCACCACGTCGGCTCCGGTGGCCGCGCCGGGGTCGGCGGCCAGGTCGACGTAGGCGACGGGCAGGTCGCGCAGGTACCAGGCCCAGGGCCAGGTGGCCGAGTCGGTGGTGTCGACGATGATCCGTGGCGGGGCGTCGGGCGGTGCGGCGGCGGCGATGGACTCGACCCGGTCGCGCAGGGCGGGCACGGCATCGGTGGTCTGCACCGCGGAGAGCAGCTGCCGGGGGTTGCTGGGCTCGCGGTAGACCACGCGCACGGCGTTGGTGCCGAGGATCACCAGCACGAGCGCGGCGCCGATGGCCACCGGGAGAACGGTGGTGCCCCGCTCGTCCCAGAGGCGCTGGGCCGCCAGGCCGGCCAGGAGCAGCATCGGCAGCAGGGGGTGCACCACCAGCCACGGGAAGCGCTCCGACGCCCACGAGTACACGACGAGGTTGCCGGCGGCCGTCCACGCCACCAGGCCGAGCGCCGGCGTGGGTCGGCGGGCGACGCGGACCAGCCCGCCCAGAGCGAGCAGCACGATGGGCCACTCGTAGGCCACGAGCAGGACCACGTAGAACGGCCACGGCATCGAGCCCCGGTTCACCGGTTGCTGCGAGAGCCAGTAGTCGATGCCGTCCACCGCGCCGTCGACGATCCCGCCCGGCTCGGTGAACCCCACGCTGAACAAGGCGCTGAAGACCAGGGCGAACGCGCCCGCGCCGAGCAGCCACCACCGCCCGCCCGGGCCGCGCAGGGCGCGCACGACGGTGAGCGGCGGGGCCGCCGCTCGGCCGCGCCGCCGCCAGGCTTGGGCCACGGTGAGCGCCACGAGGTAGCTGGCGGTCACCGCGCCCACGATGAACGTGGTCTCCTTCGTGGCGAAGGCGGCGGCCAGCAGCGCCCCGGCGGCGAGCGGATGCCAGCGCGACGGGCGGGTGAGCCACGACATGGCCACGAGCAGCAGCGCCACCTCGAGGAGGCCCATGAGCGAGTCCTCCCGGCCGAAGCGCGAGAAGTACAGGACCGAGGGCGAGATGGCGACGAGCGCGGCGGCCACGAGCGCGCCCACGTCGCCGATCCAGCGCCGGAAGGCGCCCACGAGCGCCACCGTCGCCGTGCCCGCCAGCGCGGCCAGGTAGCGGGCGGTGGCCT
>JAGQSL010000384.1 GCA_020439525.1 Acidimicrobiales bacterium
GATCGGCTCGCCGGTCTCCTCGTCGGTGACGACCCCGGTCACGCTGGACCGTCGCTCCTGCGGCGCGGCGAGGCCGAGGTCCTGCACGACGACGTCGCCGCAGGTCCGCAGCACCACCGGGATGGCGTCGACCAGCGCCACACCGAAGATGGTGTGGCGCACGACGACGTCGGTCCGCAGCGAGGCGTTGCGCCGGTCGAGGCCGATGCGTGGCAGCACCGCCCGTCCGTTGGCGTCGGTGATCGCCGACGCCACCTCGTTCGTCGTCAGGTCGGCCTTCGGGAACGCGACCGAGACCGTGGCGCCGCGCACCGGGAGGCCGGTCGTGAGGTCGACGACGCGCACGTCGGCCGAGCCGTAGCAGCGGGACACCACGGGTTGGGTCAGCGTCGTCGTCTCGTCGGCCCGCACCGTGGCGAACGGCTGCTCGAGCCAGTGGTCGGTCCGGTTCACCGTGACGGCCTCGCCCCGCGGCAGGTTCCCGGGACCCAACGGCACGTCGTCGAAGCGCACCCGCCCGTCGAACCCGGTGACGAGGCGGGTGCCGGCGAAGGTCACGCCGGCGTCGGCGACCGGGGTGTCGGTGGGGGTGACGGTGCGATTCGTGGTCAGGTCGGCGGGGTCGGGCACCCCCAGCACGACTCGGGCGTCGAGAGCCCCGAACTTGCGGGGCACCAGTCGCAGCTCGGCGTCGGTGCGGACCCCGCAGGCCACCGTCGCGGTGGTGAAGAGGGGGCTGTAGCCCTCGGCGAAGACGATCAGGTTCTGCGACCGGGGCAGGTTCCCCTGACCGAGCGCGAGCTGCTCGAGGGCGACGCGGCCGTCGGCGTCGGTGGTGGCGCTGCTGTTGACGACGATCCCGGCCAGCGGGGCGCCGCTCTCGTCGTCGACGACCCGGACGTCGATGGCGCCGGTGCAGATCGGCACCAGACCGAACTCCACCTCGACCGTGCCGGTCGCGTCGCGCACCGTCGCCCCGCTGGTGCCCCGCACCGTGAAGGCTCCCGCGGAGGCCGGGGCGGCGGTCGACGCGGTCAGGGTGAGCAGCGACCGGCCCGAGGGCGTCAGCGTCGCCGGACTGAACGTCGCGGTCACGCCATCGGGGAGGTCGGGGACCGACAGCGCGACCGGATCGCCGAAACCGCTGGTGCTGGCCACCGTCACCAGGAAGCTCACGGCACCGCCGGGGTTCACGATGGCGGTGCCGGGGTCGACCGACACGGTGAAGTCGCGCCGGAACGAGACGGTGGTCGACGCCGTCGACTCCGATCCGACGAGGTCCTCGATGCGCACCGAGATCGTCTCGGCGGTCGTCGGGTCGCAGGTGCCGCCGCAGACGAGGCTCTCGACGAGGTGGGCCGGCACTTCGCCGTCGCCGGTCCAGTCGTCGAAGGCGCCGTCGTCGTCGAGGTCCCAGCGCGGGGGATCGAGCGGGCCGCCGTCGGGGTCGAACGACGCGCTCGAGTCGAGGGGCAGCGGCGCGCCCAGCAGCAGCTCGTAGGGTCCGCCGGGGTCGACGACCGGTCGGTCGTTGGCCGTCACGACGATGGCCCCCGAGGAGGTCGCGCCGGGCTCGCCCGGCACCGGCGGGGTCTCGACGGTGACGGGGTGCACGCCGGCCGCCACGTCGAGCACCACCTCGACGCCGGCGGCCGACTTCAGGTCGACGCCGATCGATCGACGGCCGCGCGTCAGCAGGTCGCCCGGCGGCAAAGCCGGGTCGCCCCCGGAGACGTTGCCCGCCCGGTCGACCCGGACGATGTCGGCGCCCAGGTCGGCGAGCATCATCGCGGCAAAGGGTGCCGGGCCGATCCCTGCGATCTCGACGATCTTGATTCCGTTCAGCGGTCCACTCATGTCGACATGCTCACCGGCCGCCGGGAGCGGGGTCAACTGGGCCGATGGAGCGGGTTGTGCCGGCTGCGGTTCACGCCGACGCGTCGCCGCCGGCGACCGCCCGGTCGGGTGAGCGCCACCGGGCCAGCCGTCGACGCATCGAGTCCAGGCTGGGAACCGGTGGGTTGAACCTGGCCAACAGCGGCCCGACGACCGCCAGGATCAACACGTAGGCGGCTGCCGTGGGCGCCAGCGCCGAGTCGACGACCGTGCCCGCCGCCAGGCCGGCGATGACGATCGAGAACTCGCCCCGTGCCACCAGCGCCATGCCCGCCCGGTCGCGGCCCCTGGGTCCGACGCCCAGCTGTCGGGCGGCGAACCGGCCGGTGGCGATCTTGGTCAGGGCCGTGATGCCGGCGAGCAGCGCCGCAGCCACCAGCACCGGCGGCAGGTCACCCGGGTCGATGCGCAGGCTGAACAGCACAAAGAACAGGGCGGCGAACAGGTCCCGCAACGGCGTCAGCAGGTCCTCCGCCCGCTCCCGCACCTCACCGGACAGCGCGATCCCGACCAGAAACGCACCGATGGCGGCGCTGACCTGTACCCGCTGGGCCAGGCCGCCCACCACCAGGATCAGGCCCATCACGCTCAGCAGCAGCGCCTCGTCCGATCGGGCCGAGAGCAGGGCGCTGATCGGGCCGCCCATGCGGATGGCCAGCACCAGCACCAGCGCGGTGACCGACAACGCCACGCCGACCGAGATGGCCCCCGACACCACCGAGCCGCCGACGAGCAGCACGCCGAGCACCGGCAGGTAGGCGGCCATCACCAGGTCCTCGAACACGAGGATGGTGAGCACCGAGGGGGTCTCGCGGTTGGCCATCCGGTCGAGGTCGCCGAGCAGCTTCGACACCACGCCCGAGGACGAGATGTAGGTCACGCCCGCCAGCATCAGCGCACCGAGCGGTCCCCACCCCAGCAGCAGGCCGGCGACCAGCCCCGGCGTGAAGTTCAGTGCGAGGTCGACACAGCCCGAGCGCCAGCCCTTCCGCAATCCGTCGGTCAGCTCGGCCCCGGTGTATTCCAGCCCGAGGACGAACAACAGCAACAGCACCCCGATCTCGGAGGCCAGGTCGATGAAGTCGTCGGCGAAGTTGATCTGCGCCAAGCCCCCGGTGCCGAAGATCAGCCCGGCGGCGAGGTAGGCGGGGATCGGGCTGAGCCCGACACGGTGCGACAGCCGCGCCAGCACGCCGAGGCCGATGACGAGGGCCCCCAGCTCGATGAAGGCCATGGCGACGTCGGAACTCCCCGCCGCGAGGATGACGAACACGTCGGCTCAGCCGCTGAGTCGTGCTGCGAGCACCTCGAGGCCGTCCGGCATGCCGATGGCGATCACCGTGTCTCCGATCCCGAAGACGCCTTCGGGGCCGGGCGACGGAGACGTCGCCCCATCGCTGATGATCGCCACGATCGACACCCCGGTCTCCGAGCGCACCTCGGCGTCGCCGATCGTGGAACCCGCCCACGGCGCGCCGGCCTCCACCGTCAGCCAGTCGAGTGTGATGCCCGCCACCTGATGGCGAAGGCGCGCCACCTCCTCGGACAGCCGGCTGCCGCCGAGCAGCTCGGCCAGGTCGCGGGCCTCGTGCTCCTCGAGGTGCACCACCGCCCGGCAGGCATCGGGGTCGTCCGTGTCGTAGAAGGCGACGTCGCGCCGGCCGCTGCGGTGGACGACCACCCCCAGTTGTTCCCCGTCGTCGGTGCTGAAATCGAAGCGGGCGCCGACGCCCGGTAGCTCGCTCTCGGAAACGCGTCCCATCGCCGGAGGCTAGACGCCAAGGTGTTCGCCGGCCTGCCACACTGGATCGATGGCCCCTGCCCCAATCGACCCTGCCCCGATCGACCCTGCGCCGTCGACCGGTGGCACGCTGAGCGACCCGCTGGCCGACGTTCCCGCCTGGCTGCGCCCGATGGCGCCGGTGGTGGCGATGCTGGCCGTCATGTGGGCCGTCGAGATCATCGACATCCCCCTCGGGGGTCGGCTCGACCGCTTCGGGGTGCAGCCGCGCGAGCTGGCCGGGATTCCCGGCATCGTGTTCGCCCCGTTCCTGCACGCCGGCTTCGGCCACCTGATCGCCAACACCGTGCCGTTTGTGGTGCTGGGCGGTGTGGTGGCCTACTCCGGGCTGAGGAACTTCGCCGTGATCACGGCGCTGATCATGGCGGGCAGCGGGGCCGGCATGTGGTTGTTCGGTTCCTCCAACTCGGTGCAGGTGGGAGCCAGTGGTTTGGTGTTCGGCTACCTCACCTACCTGCTGACCCGGGGGTTCTTCGCCAAGCGGGTGGGGTGGATCGTCGGCGGGGTGTTCGTCGCGCTCCTGTACGGCTCGATGCTCTGGGGGTTGATCCCCCGGCACGGCGTGTCGTTCAGCGGCCACCTCTTCGGGGCGATCAGCGGCGTCGCCGTCGCCTGGCTGCTCCACCGCACCGACTCCG
This sequence comes from Acidimicrobiales bacterium, assembly GCA_020439525.1. Lineage (GTDB taxonomy): Bacteria > Actinomycetota > Acidimicrobiia > Acidimicrobiales > Iamiaceae > Aquihabitans. The sequence goes on from JAGQSL010000384.1 coordinate 4,336, forward strand.
ACGATGAGAAACTGCACCCCTATGCTGGGCTGACGTCGCCGAGCGGCGACCCGACCACCGGGTGAACCTCACCGGTGGCCGCACTAGGGGGATCACATGACCAACACCGACCGGCTCAGCCCGTTGGACGCCTCGTTCCTGCATCTCGAGAACGAGTACGCCAGCATGCACATCGGCAGCACGTCCATCTTCGAGGGTCCGGCGCCCGCCTTCGAGGAGGTGCGCGCGCTGGTGGAGGCCAAGCTCGCCGACATCCCGCGCTATCGCCAGGTGGTTCGATTCGTACCGATGGACCTCGGCCGCCCCGTGTGGGCCGACGACCCCCACTTCAACCTCGATTTCCACGTGCGCCACACCGCCCTGCCCGCCCCCGGTGGTGCCGCCGAGTTGCGACGGCTCGTCGCCCGGGTGATGTCCCAGCAGCTGGACCGCAGCCGCCCGCTGTGGGAGATGTGGATCACCGAAGGCCTGGACGACGGCCGGTGGGCGCTGGTATCCAAGGTGCACCACGCCATGGTGGACGGGGTGTCGGGCGCCGAACTGCTCTCGACCGTGCTCGACATCAGCCCCGATGCCGAGCCGGGCGTGGCCACCGAGTGGGAGCCCCGCCCGGCGCCGTCCAGCGTCGAGTTGGCCACCGAGGCGGTCGCCCAGCTGGTCAAGAGCCCCTACGAGCAGTTTCGGGCGCTGCGGGCGGCCGGACGGGTGCCGCGCCAGGCGCTGAACCAGCTCAAGGAGGTCGGCACGGGCCTCAGCTCGCTGGCCGGCATCCTGTCGGCACCCCCCGAGAGCAGCCTGAACGGGCCGATCGGGCCGCACCGCCGCTACGTGTGGACGTCGGTGTCGGTCGACGACATCAAGACGGTGCGCGCCGGCCTCGGCGGATCGTTCAACGACGTGGTGCTGGCGACGATCACCCGGGGATTTCGCAAGCTGCTGCGCGAGCGGGGCGAGACGACCGACCGGGTGGTCCGCACCCTGGTGCCGGTCTCGGTTCGGCCGCGCGTCGAGGGCGAGGTGGCCTCGGGCGACGGCACGATGGAAAACCGGGTGTCGGCGATGTTCGCGGAGCTTCCGGTGATGCTGGAGGACCCGGGAGAGGCCCTGGCCGCGGTGTCGGCCCAGATGGCCGACCTGAAGGAGTCCAAGCAGGCCGTGGCCGGGGAGGCGCTGACGTCGGTGGCCGAGTTCACCCCGCCGATGCTGCTGGCGCTTGGCGAGCGGGTGGCGGCCCGGGCCGCCCAGCGCAACGTCAACACGGTGACGACCAACGTGCCCGGCCCCCAGCTGCCCCTGTATTCGTTGGGGCGACGGATGGAGGCGGTCTACCCGTTCGTGCCACTCGCCGGACAGATCCGCCTGGGGGTGGCGATGTTCAGCTACGACGGCACGGTGTATTTCGGTATCACCGGCGACTTCGACACCTGCGCCGACGTCGAGGTGCTCAGCGACGGCATCGAGGCGGGCATGGAGGACCTGCTGCACCTGGCCCGATCGGCCTGAACTCCACCGTCGACCCGACGGCCGGGTCCGGCCGCCGGGCGCTCAGGCGGGTCTCGTCAACGCGGTGAGCACCACCAGACGCTCGCCGTCGTCGTCGGCCCGACCGATGAGGAACAGCGTGTCGCCGCCCGAGGAAAACTCGGCCATCACTACGGGCGCGTCGGGCTCGGGAACGTCCAACCGATCCTGCACCTCGGTCATCCCGGCGGAGTGTTCGGCCCTCCAGGCGACGTGGCCGGCCCAGTCGGTGCCGTCGGGCAGGTACTCAACCCGGGAGTCGACCAGCTTCAGCCCACGCTCGTTCATGCGTCCCGACAGTCGATCGTCCAGGATGCGCTCGATCGACCCCTCGTAGGCCTCCGCCCCCGGGGTGGCGGCAAGGTCGTCCCAGGCGACACCGGAGTCGGACGAGCAGGCAAGCGCCAGCAGCGGTAACGCCGCAACGAACACCATCAGGCGGGCCACCGGCGACCGGCGTCGGGTGCGGGTCCGCTCCCCACACCGCTCGGGTTGTCTCATGCGCCCCATGCTGCCGGCCTCAGGCGTCCAGGTCGGGCCACACCGGCTCCAGCGCCGCAAAGGCTTGCTCGAAGGCCCGCTGGTGGCGGTCGTAGACGTCGCGGGCCGCCGGGTCGGGTTCGAGGGAGGGCCGGGCGGCGAGCTCGTCTCCCGGATCGGCGCCGACGACTCCGCCCTGACCGAGCGCCCGCAGACCCACCCCACGGGCGACCGCCGAGCCCGGATGTGGCGCCACCCGAACCGGGCGATCGAGCACGTCGGCGATCACCTGCGGCCAACCGGTCACCGCAGCGCCGCCACCGGTCAGGCGGATCTCGGTCACCCGATGTCCGATGAACGCCTCGACGTGGCCCAGCAACCAGGCCAGGTTGTGTGCGACCCCCTCGAAGGTGGCTCGGATCAACTGTGCCCGGGTGGTCTCCAGCGACACCCCGAGATAGCCGCCCCGTGCCGACGAGCTGCCGGAGGGCGCCATCGACCCCGCCAGCCACGGCAGGGCGATCACGCCTCCCGCGCCGGGCGCCGTGGTGGCCAGGGCGGCCTCGGCCTCGGCGAACCGGGCTTCGACCCGACCGTCGCCGCCGTCGCCGCCGTCCAGCAGGGCAAGCATCGCCTCGGGGACCCGGCCGCCCAGGCCGTTCTCGGCCATCACCAGATAGCCACCGTCGGGCGCCGGCATCGTGAGAATCTCATGGTCGAGGTCCTCGGACTTCCCGCCGATCCCGGTGACGAGCACCCCGGTGGTTCCAATCGACATCGCAGCGACCTGGCCGTCGGTCGACGTGGCGCCGGTGGCCAGCGCCACGGCGGCGGTGTCGTTGACGCCCGTCGCCACCATCGAATCCGCGGCAACCCCCAGCCGCGAGGCGACGGCGTCGGTGACCGGGCCGACCGGCTCGTGCGGGCCCACCAGCGGGGGCAGGCGGTCGGCCCCGATGCCGGCGGACGCAAGCAACGCCGGGTCGTAGCGAAGCGAGGCATCGTCGAGCGGATCCGGGCTGCGGTTGTCGCACAGCTGGCCGGTCAGCATCGAGTGACGGGTGGCGGTGAGGCGGCCGGTCAGCCGAGCGGTGACGTAGTCCATCACCTCGACGAACCGGGTGTCGCCGTCCGGGTCCTCGCCCACGAGGTGCAACAGGTGGCCCAGGCTGAGCCCGCCGCCGATCGGCGGGATGCCGTGACGCTCGACCCACAGCTCGAACAGGCCCGGGGTGCCGAGCAGCTCGTGGCAGGCCTCCGTGCCGCGCCGGTCGCGCCACATCACCACCGGTCCGGCCGGCGTGCCGTCGGCGCGTACGGGCACCGTGGAGGAATACTGGCTGGCCACCCCGATGGCCACCGTCGGCGGCCCGGCCGAGGCGGTCGTCGACCCGGCCACCGCCTCGAGCACGGGCGAGAGGTACAGGTGCGAGATGCCGAGCTGGGCGAGGTACGGCAGCAGCTCGGCGGCGTCGGCGAAGCCGACGTCGGCGGTCAGCTGCAGGCGGTAGGTCGCCCGCCACCCGATCATCGCGACCCTCCGGTGTGCACCAGCGCGCCCCCGAGCGGGGGCAGGGCGATCCCGCCACCCCGACCGACCGCCTCGGGCACCTGGGGGTGGGTGGCGAAGGCCACCTCGCCGCCCGGGCACGGCACGATCGCCGCCTCCGTCGCGAACGACGCGACGAGCGACCAGTGGCCGAGGTCGGCCCGCACCCAGCACGCCTCCTCGTCGTAGGAAACCTCGGCGTCGATCCGAGGCACCTCGGCCCGCAGCTCGATCATCCGGCGGTACCGGGCCAGGGCGGTCCGAGCCCGCTCGTCGTCGCGCCAGGTGAGCTTCGAGCGCTCGAACGTGGCGGGATCCTGCGGATCGGGCACCGCTTCGTGGGCCTCGGCCGCCCAATCCGCGAACTCGCGTCGGCGCCCCTCCCGGGTGGCGTCGGCGATGAACGGGTCGCGGTGGTCGGTGAAGAAGGCGAACGGCGCATCGTCGTCGAGCTCCTCGCCCTGGAACAGCATCGGCGTCGCCGAGCCGAGCAACGTGAGCATGGCGGCCAGCGGCCGGGCCTCGCTCGGCAGGCGGTCGCCGACGGGTCGGTTGCCCACCTGGTCGTGGTTCTGGGCGAAGACCACGAAGCGCCACGGCTCGATGTCGTCGGCGGGGGCGCCGAAGCGACGGTCGCGGTAGGCCGAGTAGGTGCCGGCGTGCACGTAGGGACGGTGGAGGGCGGCGGCCACCTGGGCGACGGTCCCGAAGTCCGACAGCCAGGCCCGCCGTTCGTTGGTCAGCACCGTCCGCAGGGCGTGGTGGAGGTCGTCGGCCCAGTCGGCGTCGAAGCCCCAACCACCGCGCTCGGCAGCGTGGAGGGTCCGCGGGTCGTTCAGGCCGCTCTCCGCGATGAGGACCGCGTCGGGTCGGGCCTGGCGGGCCCGCTCCACCAGCTCGGCCAGCACGTGGTGGGCGGACTGGTCGACGATCGCGTGGCAGGCGTCGACCCGCAGCCCGTCGACGCCCACGGTGGCCAGCCAGTGCTCCGCCGCCTGGAAGATGGTCTCCCGGACGAGGTCGGCCCCAGGCCCGTCCACGTTGATCGCCCGGCCCCACGGCGTCCGATGGCGATCGGTGAAGAACGGACCGAACGCATCCCACGCCCGGTCGCCGGTCGGCCCGATGTGGTTGAAGACGACGTCGAGCACCACCGCGAGGCCGCGCTCGTGGGCCGCGTCGACGAGGCGCACGAGCGCACCCGGTCCGCCGTAGGCGTGGTGGACCGCCTGCCAGAAGATGCCGTCGTACCCCCACCCCCGATCGCCCGGGAACGCGGCCACGGGCATCAGCTCGATGTGCGTGACGCCGAGCTCGGCCAGGTGGTCCAATCGCTCGACCGCGGCGTCGAGCGTGCCCGCCGGGGTGAAGGTGCCGACGTGCAGCTCGTACAGCACGGCGTCTCGCAGCGAGCGCGCCGGCGGTCGCGGGCGCTCGCCCTGCGCCCCGATGGCGGCCGGATCGACCAGCGCCGGAGGCCGGTCGCACCCCTCGGGGAACCCGCGCGCCCACGGATCGGGGACCCGTGCGCCGTCGACCTCGATCAGGTACCGGTCGCCGTGGGCCAGGCCGCGGACCTCCACGTCCCACACCCCGCGCGCGCCGCGCGTCGCAGGCACGGTCCGCTCCCTCGCGCCGCCGGGGTGCGCGACGACGGCCACCGCTGCGGCCTCGGGTGCCCACAGCCGGCCGCGGGCGCCGGATGCGACCGCGCGGAGGCCCAACGGCCCCGCTCGATCAGCGGAGGTCAGCAGGTCGCTTCGGGTCATCGGCGGGGGGTGCGGCTCGATGCCCTCGGAGGGCGGGCCGCTGGGTCGCCGTGAGCGGGTCGAGGCCCGGGCCCAGCTCCACGTCGGCCAGGCGGCCGCCGGAGAGGCTGAACACCGAGGCGCACGATCCGCAGCGACCGAAGAGGCGCGTCGAGCGGCCACCGCCGCGCAGGGGCCGGAACGACGCCGTGCCCTCGCAGTGCGGGCAGTTGAGCAGGATGTCCACGGCACTCCCCCGAGCGACGGCGCGACGGGCGCCGCGGTGGAACGGTGCTACCCGGTCGGGCGTGGCCCGACACCCCCTCCAGCGGGGGATCCAGCGGTCGGTACGGCCGGTCACGACGCGGCCGGGTAGGGCGAGGCGTCGAGGATCGACGCGAGGTGCGCCGCGTTGGTGGCCACCGTCTTCAGCGTCTGGCGCACCTTGTCGGGGGTCCCGTCGAGGTCGCGGTAGTCGGTCGACCCCATGGCCTCACCCACCCAGTAGGCCTGCCCGTTGGCGGGGACCGTGAAGCCCACGTCGGCGAGCGCTTGGTACACCTGGCCGGCGACGGCGTGAGCCCCGTCCTCGTTCCCGACGGTGAGCACCACGCCCACCTTGCCGAAGGTGACCATCCGGCCCTCGTCATCGGTCTCGGACAGGAACGCGTCGAGCCGCTCGAGCACCCGACGGCAGGTGCTCGACGGGTTCCCGAGCCAGATCGGCGTGGCGATCACCACGATGTCGGCATCGAGGATGCGCTCGCGGATCGGCGGCCAGCCGTCGCCCTCGCCCTCGTCGGCGCTCACGCCGGGGGCGACGTCGTGGTCAGCGATGCGCACCACCTCGAGCTCCACGCCGTGGGATCGCAGCTCCTCGCCCAGCTGCGAGCACATCAGATCCGTGCTCGACGGCTCGGGCGAGCGCTTCAACGTGCAGTTCAGGGCGATGGCCGTGCGGGGCATGGGCGCTTCCTCTCGTCCCCCGCCGCTACCCGCCCACCCCGTCCACCGAGACCCGCAACGGGCGCTCGGGCGCCCACCGATTCGTCCGGTGCGATGTCCACGGCGAAGATGGCCGGGTGAAGAGCTTCTCGAACAAGGTCGCGGCCATCACCGGGGCGGCGTCGGGCATCGGCCGCGCACTGGCCGTCGATCTGGCCGGACGGGGCGCCGACCTGGCCCTCTCGGACATCGACGAGGAGGGCCTCGGCGAGACCGCGGCACGCGCTCGGTCGCGAGGGGTGGAGGTCACCACGGCGCGAGTCGACGTGGCCGATCGCGACGCCGTGTTCGCCTGGGCGGGGCAGGTGGTCGCCGACCACGGGCGCGTCAACCTCATCGCCAACAACGCCGGGGTCGCCCTGGGCGCCACCGTGTCGCAGATGCGCATCGAGGACCTCGAGTGGCTGATGGGCATCAACTTCTGGGGCGTGGTGCACGGCACCCAGGCGTTCCTCCCCCACCTGCGCGCCGCCGGCGAGGGCCACATCGTGAACGTCTCGAGCGTCTTCGGCCTCGTGGGCATCCCCTCGCAGAGCGCGTACAACGCCGCCAAGTTCGCCGTGCGCGGGTTCACCGAGGCGCTCCGGATCGAGCTCGACCTCGAGGGCGGACCGGTGTCGGCCACCTGCGTGCACCCGGGGGGCATCAAGACGAACATCGCCCGCAACGCCCGGCTCCACACCGACGACGAGACCGGCGCCGACCTCGATCGGGGCCGCCGCGACCTCGAGCGCGCCTTCATCACCACGCCCGAGAAGGCGGCTCGCCAGATCCTCCGGGCCGTCGAGCGCGACGCGCCGCGGGCGCTCGTGGGCCCCGACGCACACGTCTTCAACGCCCTGTCGCGGCTGCCGGCCTCGGTCACCCAGCGCCTGATCGCCCGCGGGGCCCGTCGAGCCCTCTAGCGACCCTCACCCGGCGGGCATGGCCGCCGGCGCACGGGGGTACCTGCGGGCGTGCCCGCCACCACCGACCCCGCCGAAGCCGCTCGCGCGGCCGGTCTGCGCTACGTGAGCGACGAGGAGCCCGGGATCGCCCGACGCCGGTGCGGCCGGGGGTTCACCTACCGCGACGGGCGAGGGACCGTGCGCGACACCGCCACGCGGGACCGCATCGAGCGCCTCGCCATCCCACCGGCGTGGACCGACGTGTGGATCTGCCCCGACGCCCGGGGCCACCTCCAGGCGACCGGCCGCGACGATCGCGGGCGCAAGCAGTACCGGTACCACGACGGCTGGCGCGCCGTCCGCGACGCCGACAAGTTCGAGCAGCTGGCCGCCTTCGGCGTGCAGCTGGCGAAGGTCCGCCGTCGGGTGGCCGACGACCTCGACCGGCGAGGGCTCCCCCGCGAGCGGGTGCTGGCGCTCGTGGTCCGCCTGCTCGACGAGACGCTCATCCGCGTGGGCAACCCCCAGTACGCGCGCGACGAATCGTTCGGGCTCACCACCCTCGAGTCTCGCCACGTGGAGGTGGAGGGCGGCGGGGTGGTCTTCGAGTTCGCCGGGAAGGCGGGCGTGGAGCACGAGGTCGAGCTCAGCGATCGGCGCCTCGCCGCACTGGTGCGCGCCTGCGACGACCTCGGCGGCGAGCGCCTCTTCACCTACCGCGACGGCGAGGAGGTGGTGGAGGTGCGCTCCGACGACGTGAACGACTACCTGCGGGAGGTGGCGGGGCCGGCGATCACCGCCCGCGACTTCCGCACCTGGGGCGGAACGGTCGCGGTGGTCGAGGCGCTGGGGCCCCACGCCCCTCCCGAGGGCGAGCACGACCGACGCGCCGCCTTCCTGGCGGCGGTCGACGCGGCCGCCGAACGCCTCGGCAACACCCGGGCCGTGTGCCGCAGCTCCTACGTCCACCCGGCGGTGGAGACGGCGCACGACGAAGGCGCGCTCCACGAGGCGTGGCGCCGGTCGCGCCGCACCCGCCGGCTGACGCGCGCGGAGCGCGCCACCCTGCGGCTGCTGGTCGACTCGGCTGCGTCGGCCTGACCGATCAGCCGGCCGAGCCCCCGGCGACCTCGTAGCTCCACACCTCCGAGGCCGTGCTCACCGGGCCGCCGTGGGCGG
>JAGQSL010000385.1:0-3376 GCA_020439525.1 Acidimicrobiales bacterium
ACGACGTGCTCGCCCACCGCATCTCGCTGGTGGCGCTGCACGCCGGGGCGCTCGAGGTGGCCGTCGACCTGCCGCCCGCCCAGGTGCGGGAGAGCGCGGCGCTGCTGCGCTCGACGGCCCACCAGGCGCTGGAGGAGCTGCGCGACGTGATCGGCGTCCTGCGCGAGGAGCCCGGCCAGCCGAGCGCGTCGACGGTCCCGCAGCCGACGCTGGCCGACATCCCGCGCCTGGTGGAGGAGACCCGTCGCTCCGGGGCGAAGATCGACTTCGAGATGGAGGTCGACGGTGCTGCGGGGGCGCCGGGCCCGTTGGGGCGAGACGCCTACCGCATCGTGCAGGAGGCGCTGACCAACATCACCAAGCACGCCCGCGGCACGCTGGCGCAGGTCCGGGTGGCGGGGGCGCCCGACCGCGGCTTGCACGTGAGCGTCCGGAACCCACCCGCCGTGGGCCCGGCGGACCGCACGGCTCCACCCGGCTCGGGCACGGGCCTCCTCGGCCTGCAGGAGCGCGTGGCCCTGGCCAACGGCGTCCTGGTGCACGGGCCGGACGCGTCGGGCGACTTCGTCGTCGAGGCCGACCTGCCGTGGTGACGGTCCGGGTGCTCCTGGTCGACGACGACCCGCTGGTGCGGGCCGGCCTGCGCATGATCCTGTCGTCGTCCGACCAGGTGGAGGTGGTGGGCGAGGCCGCCGACGGGTCCGAGGCCGTTGCTGCCACGCACGCGCACCGACCCGACGTCGTGCTGATGGACATCCGCATGCCCGTGATGGACGGCATCGCCGCCACCGCCGAGCTCCGCCGGTTTCCCGACCCGCCCCACGTCATCGTGCTCACCACGTTCCAGGCGGACGAGCACGTCCTGCGCGCCCTGCGAGCGGGGGCCGACGGGTTCCTCCTGAAGGACACCGAGCCCACCGAGATCGTCGACGCCGTGCGCCTCGTGGCCGCGGGCGAGGCGATCCTGTCCCCGTCGGTCACCCGGACCCTGCTGTCGCACCTCGGCGACGACGAGGCGACCGATCGCCGTCGCCTCGCGGCCGACCGCCTCGCCGCGCTCACCGATCGGGAGCGCGAGGTGGCCATCGCCGTCGGGTCGGGCGCCTCCAACGCCGAGATCGCCGCGTCGCTGTTCATGAGCGAGGCCACGGTCAAGGCGCACGTGTCGCGCCTGCTCACCAAGCTCGACGTGGCCAACCGGGTGCACGTCGCCATCCTCGTGCACGACGCGCAAGCTCGCTGACCACGGATCGGTACGAGACCGGCCTCACCGGCGCGGCCGCAACGGTCCTCGAGATCGACGATGCCCGCGTCGCCGTCGCCTCCACCAAGGTGAGCATCGAGGACATCGCCACCCGCCTCGAGGCACTCGCCGCGACCGTGCACGGCGCCAGGTCAGTCCCCGCTGAACCTCTACACGTTCGTCTACAGAAAGCGATCAGAAATCGCCCGACCTGGGGCCGGAGGTCAGGCCGACTCGATCACCGAGCCGTAGCGCTGCTGCGCCGCCTGGCCGGAGGTGCCGAGCAGGCGACCGATGCGCTGCCACGACGCCCCGGCGGCTCGCGCAGCAACGACCGCGTCGAGCACCTGACGCTCGCTGCGAGCCCGGTCCAGCACCGCCCGCTCCAGCAGGTACTCCTCCACCGGACGCTCATCGCCTTCGGCGGGCTCGTAGCCCTCGAAGCGCGCCGCAAGCTCATCGGCGTGGTCGAGGATCTCTTGGATCGATCGTGGCATCAGCGTCACCTCAGGAACTTCTCGCGTGCGGCCATCGCATGGACGATGAACTCGACGCCCTCCCCCACCGCCACACCGACCTCGAGCAGCTGACCGCTCGCGTCCGCGCCGATCAGCATGGTCAGGTCATCGAGCTCGAAGACTCGAACGGGGTGGCGGTAGGCGTGGAGCATGTCGTCGTCTGGGATCCCGGGCTTGCGAGCGCTCGCCAGGATCACCGGGTCCATCGTCAACTTATCTTGATGCACGAAGCCGGGAAGGGCAAGAGCACATGCCCACGACCCAGCGTTGGGAACCAGCGATCACCGACGCCAGCGTCGCCGTCGCCACCAACGACGACGTCCACGACCTCGCCATCGGCGTCGCCTCCACCAAGACCACCCTCGAGGAGATCGCTTCCCAGCTCGAGGCGCTCGCGGCGACTGCGCGCTGACCGACCGCCGATCACGAAGGCAGTCCGCCGGCGCGTGGGGCGAGCGGCAGATCGCTACTCAGCGGCTGGCGTCGGGAACCGAGGGCTCAGCGGTGACCACTGCGCCACGCGGAGCGGACGCGCAGTACCCACTCGTAGGTGGTGCCGCCGGCGTCCATCCACCACCCATCCCTCCAGGAGTACACGGGCTCGACGAGCCGCGCGGCGAGGTCGGGCCGCATCGACCGCAGGTAGTTCGCAGCTCTGGCGCGGTGACCACGATCCGAGGCGATGGCGATCAGCGGGGCATTGAGGAGGACTGGGAGCGACCGCTCGACGTTCTCCCACGTCGAGCGGGCGGTTGGCTCGATGGCAACCGTTGCGTGGGCCGGCGCCAGAGCCGCCAGTCGCTCGGCTTCTCCTTGGAAGCCGCTGACCACCAGCAGGCCGCTCCCGTGCGCCGCCAGGGTCATCGAGGCGATCTTCATTCGCCAGGGTTCCACGAAGCTCGCAGGTCCTCCGTACCCAGGCACGAGGATGGCGATGACGCCGCGAGGGGTGTCCGAGGTGCCTCGGGTCGTTCTCGAGTGCAGGTCCTCGGCACCCTCTCGACTCACCACCGGCCCATTCTGGCGGGAACCACGGCCCTCGATGGGCGCCCAGGCGCAGGGCTACCTAGCCAGCCGGCGAGGAGCGCCACCCGGCCAGCGACTGCTCTCGGAGCGCGTCCTGCTGTGCCGCCTCGAGACGCCAGGATCCGGGCTTCAGGAACCGCTGAACCTGTACACGTTCGTCTCGCGGGGCTCGAAGCCGAGGCGGCGGTAGAGGCGGTTGGCCGCCTCGCGGCTGGGGCGGCTGGTGAGGTCGACGCTGCGGGCGCCGCGCTCGGCGGCGACGTCGATGGCGAAGCGGTTGAGCGCCTCGCCGACGCCCCGACCGCGGGCCTCACCGTCGACCACCACGTCTTCGATCCACGCCCGCAGCCCGGTGGGGATGCGGAACAGCACGAGGGTGAGCGAACCGAGGACGGTCCCGTCCTCGTCGCGGGCGAGCAGCAGGAACGTGGCCGGCGACGCCACGATCTCGTCGAGCTGCTCGCGCGTCGGCGGGGGCGACGAGGACGACAGCTGGGGCACCAGCCGCTCGAAGTCGGCGACCAGCTGGTCGGTCACCTCGTCGGCGATCTCCACGAAGACGGTCATCGTCGGCGAACCCTAGGCGGCG
>JAGQSL010000385.1:3387-6598 GCA_020439525.1 Acidimicrobiales bacterium
CGACAGCAAGATGTCAGCGGATGGTCACCGGACGGAGACCCCGGGGTCGGACGGACGCAACACCGGCTCCGTACCGTTCCCCACATGGACTGGCTCCCCCACCTGCTCCACCGCCTCGGATCCGCCGGGGCCGCCGAGAACGCCCGAGCCGAGCTCGAGGCGTCGCACCTCCGCCACCTGCAGGCGACCATCGTCGCCTCGCGGGTCAACCGCTCCAGCGCCGGCCTTCCCCTGTTGCCGGACGCTGCGGCGCGGGCCGCCTAGCGCGGCCCACTGGTCGAGCGCCGGGCTCCGGCCGTCCCCCCAGGGCCCGGCGTCGACCAGCAACCTCCCGCCCCGGTCGCTGGGGTCGTCCCGGGGCGAGATCGGTAGCGTGGTGGCCGTGAGCGCGCTCCGTTGGCACCACCGCCCCAAGCTCCGCCAGCCCGTGCTCGTGGCGGCGTTCGAGGGTTGGAACGACGCCGGCGACGCCGCATCGGGAGCGGCCCGCTGGCTGGCCGACCGCTACGGCGCCGAGCTGGTGGCCACCATCGAGTCCGAGGACTTCTTCGACTTCACCACCACCCGCCCCATCGTCGAGCTCGACGAGGAAGGCCGCCGCCGCATCACCTGGCCCGACACCGAGCTGTGGGCCTGCACCACCGATGGCCCGTCGGACCTGGTGATCATGGTCGGCCACGAGCCCCACCTGCGGTGGCGCACCTACTGCCGGGCGGTCACCGAGGCGGCCGACGCCCTCGAGTGCTCGATGGCGCTCACCCTGGGCGCCCTGCTCTCGGAGGTGCCCCACACCCGGCCCACGAGCGTGACCGGCACCGCCGAGGACCCCGAGCTGCGCGAGCGCCTCGACCTCATCCCCTCGAGCTACGAAGGCCCCACCGGCATCGTCGGCGTCCTGCACGCCGCGTGCCGCGACCGGGGCATCGCCGCCGCCTCGCTCTGGGCCACGGTGCCCACCTACGTGTCGGGCGCCCCATCGCCCAAGGCCACCCTCGCCCTGGTCGAGCGGGCGTGCGCGGTGCTGAGCATCCAGCACCCCACCACCGACCTGCAGATCGCCACCGCCGCCTACGAGCGCCAGATCGACGAGCTGGTCGAGGCCGACGACGACACCGCCGCCTACGTGGCCAGCCTCGAGGAGGCGGCCGACGAGGAGGAGGCGGCGGAGGGCACCGACGGCGAGTCTCGCCCCCACCCCGCCCGGGGCGCCTCCCACGCCGAGCACCCCGAGGCCCCGCCGGTCGACGGCGCACCGCTCGACGACGACCCCGACGCCCTGGTCGAAGAGGTCGAGCGCTTCCTCCGCGGCGACTGAGCGACCGCGACCGGCCTAGTCGCGCCAGGGCGGGTCGCGCGGCTCGTCGAACCACACCGGCATCGGCTCGCCGGCGATGGCCGAGAAGGCGAGGTCGCCCCACTGGGCGTAGCCGGCGAGCGGCGAGGGCAGGGCGTCGCGGGCGAACCAGCCGACGTCGGCGCACTCGAGGGGATGGGCCTCCAGCTCGCCGCCGACCGCCTCGCAGTGGAACACGAGCGAGTAGAGCGGGATGCGGGTGAAGCCCTGGCGCAGCCCGTCGAGCACCCCGATCAGGCCCCGCACCTCGCAGTGGATGCCGGTCTCCTCGGCCACCTCCTTCACCACCACCTCGGCGGGCGAGTAGCCGACGTCGGCCCAGCCGGTGGGGTAGAGCCAGATGCCCGAATCCGAGCGCTGCACGAGCAGGATCTCGCCCCGGTCGTTGCCCACCACCGCGCCCACGGCGACCTTCGGCGTGACGTAGCCGGGCACGCCCTCGCCCACGCTGCGCAGCCACTCGTCGACGAGGGCCTCGCGGTCGACCCCGGCACCCGCGTGGTGGCGGATGTCGGCGGCCACCGCCAGCACCTCCTCGAAGCGCTCCTTCTCGTAGAGGCTCTGGGTGAAGCCGAGACCGGTGCGGGCGATGCCCGACAGCGCCTCCGCCCACCGCAGCAGATCGGTCTCGGTGAGCGGCGGGCGGTCCACGGCGCGCACCCTACCGGCGCGGCCGGGGCATCGGGATCAGGTGACGGCGTGCAGGATCGATCGCTCCAACTCGGCGCGCACCTCGGCGTCGGTCACGAGCGAGCCGTCGGTGTGGGTCACGTAGAACGCGTCGACGATGAGCTCGCCCAGGGTCTGGACCTTGGCGGTGCGCACGTCGAGGTCGAACTCGGCGAAGGCCCGGGTGATGCGGTACAGCACGCCGATGCGGTCGCGCGCGTGGACCTCGACCACGGTCGCCGAGGCCGACGCCGCGTCGTCGAAGCGCACGGCGGGCGGTGGCAGGTCGGGCCGCGACGCCTGGGGGGCGTAGGCCCGAACCCGCTCGGCGAGCCGAGCCTCGATGGCCAACCGCCCCGACAGGGCCGCGTGCAGCAACGGCTCCACCCGCTCCCACGCGATCACCGCGCCGAACCGCGAGCTCACGTGGAAGACCTCCACCGCCATGTCGTCGATCGACGCGGCATCGGCGGCGCGCACCTCCAGACCGGCGATGGCCAGCACGCCCGCCACCCGGCTGAACAGCCCCGGCCGGTCGGGCGCCACCACGGTGATGGTGTCGTCGTGCGCCTCCACGGCGACGTCGCCGGCCGCAGCCAGCTCGCGGTGGTGGGCGTCGGGGAACTCGACGGTGGTGAGCGCAGCCAACCGCCCACCTTCGAGGTGGTGCTCCACCCGCCGCACCAGCTCGCTGACCAGCTCGGCCTTCCACGTGCCCCAGGCGGCCGGGCCGGTGGCCATCGAGTCGGCCTCGGTGAGGGCGGCGAGCAGGTGGAGCCGCTCGGCGTCGCCCACCGCCTCGGCCACCGTGGCGATGGTGCGCTCGTCGGTGAGGTCGCGCCGGGTGGCGACATCGGGCAGCAGGAGGTGCAAGCGGCACAGGTCGACGAGGACCTCGGTGTCGTCGTCGTCGAACCCCATCCGGGGCCCCATGGCGCGGATCAACTCGATCCCGACCTCGGTGTGGTCGCCGGGGCGGCCCTTGCCGATGTCGTGCAGGAGGGTGCCGACCACGAGCAGGTCGGGCCGCTCGACCCGGTCGGCGAGGGCGGCGGCGTTGGCCGCGGCCTCGAGCAGGTGCCGATCCACGGTGAAGCGGTGGTAGGCGTTGCGCTGCGGGCGGTTGCGCACGACGGTCCACTCGGGCACGTAGCGCTCGAAGATGCCCACGTGGTCGAGCGCCTCGAT
>JAGQSL010000386.1 GCA_020439525.1 Acidimicrobiales bacterium
GGGAGGTCGAGGGCGACGAGCCGGGTCACCGGCCCAGCCTGCCAGACTCGCCCCGATGAACATCTGGGTGGCCGGCGCTCGACCTCGCACGCTCCCCGCGGCCGTCGTGCCCGTGGCCGTGGGCACCGCCTGCGCCGTGGGCGAGGTGCCGGGCGGGCTCATCTGGTGGCGGGCGGTGGCCGCCATGGTCGTGGCCCTCGCCCTGCAGGTGGCCANNGCCACCAACTACGCCAACGACTACTCCGACGGCATCCGCGGCACCGATGCCGACGACAAGCGCGTCGGTCCGGTCCGGCTGGTGGGCCAGGGCCTGGCGTCGCCCGGCGCGGTGAAGCGGGCGACGCTGGTGGCCTTCGGCGTCGCCGGACTCGTCGGCGCGCTGCTCGCCATCGCCGTCGGTCCCGAGCTGTTCGTCGTCGGGGCGGCCGCCATCGCCGCGGGCTGGTTCTACACCGGTGGCCCCCGGCCCTACGGCTACGCCGGGCTCGGCGAGGCGTTCGTGTTCACCTTCTTCGGCGTGGTGGCCACCGCCGGGTCGGCGTACGTGCAGACCGGGTCGCTCAGCGCCCTCGCCCTGGGTGCATCGGTGCCCGTCGGCCTGCTCGCCACGGCCCTGCTCGTGGTCAACAACCTGCGCGACATCCCGGGCGATTCGCAGGTGGGCAAGCGCACCCTCGCCGTGCGCCTCGGCGACGCTCGCACCCGCAAGCTCTACGCGGCGATCGTCGCCGCCGCGTTCGCGTGCGTGCCGTTCGTGTCGGGCCTCAGCGGGCGGCCCTACGGCGCCGCAGCGCTGCTCGCCGTGCTCCTCGCCCGGGTGCCGGTGGTGAAGGTGCTGTCGGGCGCGGTCGGCCCTGCGCTCATCGAGGTGCTCGGCGACACCGGCAAGGTGCAGCTGCTGTTCGGCCTGCTGTTCACCATCGGGCTGTCGATCCTGCCGTAGCGATCTCGGCGGCCACGAGGTCGGGTCGCTCGAGGTGGGCGGCGTGGCCGCAGCCCGGCACCGCGGCGCCCGTCGCGCTCGGGCCGATGGCCTCGACGAGCCGGGCCCCCAGCGCGGCGAACTTCGCATCGCGCTCGCCCCAGAGCACGCGGGTGGGCACGTCGATCGCCGCCAGCTCGCCCCACCACGGCGGGTCCATGGTCCCCGTGCCCGCCAAGCGGAGCGACGAGGCCAGCGCCTCCGCCGAGTTGGACCGGCGGGCCGCCAGGTCGTCGGGGGCCGGGTCGAGCCCGGAGAACAGCGGCTGGGCCAGCCAGCCGTCGAGGAAGGCGGCGACGCCGTCCTCCTCGATCCGGCGGGCGAGCTGCTCGTCGTCGGCGCGGCGCCGGGCGCGGGCCGCGGGGTCGTCGATGCCGGCGGTCGCGCCCAGCAGCACGAGGCCCGCCACCCGACCGGGGTGGTCGAGCGCGAGCCGCAGCGCCGTGCGACCACCCATCGAGTACCCGACCACGAGCGCGCGACGGTCGCCGACCAGCCCGGCGAGGCGGGTGGCGGCTCCGGTGAGGTCGAGCCGCAGCTCCGAGGCCGTGCCGTGGCCGGGCGCATCGGGCGCGAGCACCTCGAGCTCGGGGGGCAGCTGGGCGGCGACCGGAGCCCAGCTGGTGGCGGTCTGGGTGACCCCGTGGAGCAGCAGCACGAGCGGGCGGTCGGCCATGCCTGCATCCTCGCAGGCGTGTGGTCTGATGGGCGGGTGACCGGAGATGTCCAGGCGACCTTCTGCGCCACCCTCGTCGACGAGTGGGTGCGCTGCGGCGTGGCCCACGCGGTGATCGCCCCGGGCTCGCGCTCGACGCCGCTCGCCCTGGCGCTCGCCGACCGGAGCGAGGTGGCCGTCGAGGTCGTGGTCGACGAGCGCTCGGCCGGCTTCGTGGCCCTCGGCATCGGGCTCGCCAGCGGGCACCCGGCCGTGGTGCTCACCACGAGCGGGACCGCCACCGCCCACCTCCTCGCCGCGATCGTCGAGGCCGACCTGGCGTTCGTGCCCCTCCTGGCCGTCACCGCCGACCGGCCACCCGAGCTGCTGCAGGTCGGCGCCCCCCAGACGATCGACCAGACCCACCGCTATGGCCGCTCGGTGCGGTGGTTCGCCGAGCCCGGCGTGGCGGACGAGGCAACGGCGGGGTCGTGGCGGTCGCTCGCGGCGCGGGCCGTCGCCGAGGCCACCACGGGCGCGGCGGGCCCGGGGCCGGTGCACCTGAACCTGGCGTTCCGCGAGCCGCTGGTGGGTGAGCCGGGCGAGCTGCCGGCGGCCCGCGAGGACGGGAGCCGCTGGCACACCACGGTGGGTCGCCGCACGGTGCTCGACCGGGTGGGTGCCGAACGGCTCGCCCACCTCCTCGATCGCCCACGCGGCGCCATCGTCGCGGGGGAGGGGTGCGGCGACCCCGAGGCGGTGCTCGACCTCGCCTCGGTCACCGGCTGGCCGGTGCTCGCCGATCCCCGGTCGGGCTGCTGGGCGCTCGTGGGTGGGGCCGGTCACGGCGACGCGGACCCCGACGGGCCGGTGGTCGTCACCGCCTTCGACCCGATCCTGCGCCACCCGGTGGCCGCCGAGCGGCTCGCCCCCGAGGTGGTGCTGGCGCTGGGCGCGCCGCCGGCGTCGAAGGTCCTCGGCGCGTGGCGGCGCCATGCGGGTGCCCTCGAGGTCGCCGTCGACGCCCACGGTCGCTGGTTCGACCCCGACCACCGCGCCG
>JAGQSL010000035.1 GCA_020439525.1 Acidimicrobiales bacterium
CCGCTGCCGCCCACGTGGTCGACGTGGCCGTGGGTGGCCACGGCGGCGGCCAGATCGTCGAGCCCCGCGCCGCCGTGGTCGGCGAGCGCCCGGGCGACCTCGGACAGCTGCGAGGGGAGGCCGAGGTCCACGACGAAGGGCCGGCCGTCGCCCCCGTCGTGGATCACGTAGCAGTTGAAGACCCACCGGGAGATCGCCGTGATCCCGATCTCGGGGAGGTGGGTGACGACGGGTGGTCGCCCCTCGGTCACGAGGCGACGGCGGAGCGGTCGGTCGCGCCCGGGCCCCGCACGGGCCGCAGCTCGAAGGGGGAGAGCTCCTCGCCGCACTCCGAGCAGCAGGGGACGACGTGGGTCACGTTCCCGCAGGTCTGGTGGACCATCTCGACGGGGGGACCGTCGGGCGCCTCCCAGCGGTCGCCCCACTCGCGCAGGGCGGCCACCACGAGCCACAGGTCGCGGCCCTTCTCGGTGAGCTTGTAGTCGTAGCGGGGTGGGTGGTCCTGGTAGGCCACCTTCTTCATCACGCCGTGCTCGACGAGGGCGTCGAGGCGGGCGGCGAGGATGTTGCGGGCGATGCCGAGGCGCTCCTGGAAGTCGCCGAAGCGGCTGACGCCGAGGAACGCGTCGCGGAGGATGAGCGGGGTCCACCACTCGCCGATGATCTCGAGCGACTGGGCGACCGAGCAGGCCATGTCGTCGAACGAGGCGCGTCGCATGGGTCACACCCTAGCGGGTTGCATGATGCAACGGAAGAGAGGATGATCGGTTGCATGGAGCAACCCACCCGGTCTCGTCCCCGCCGCTCGTCGCGCCGAACCTGGCGTCGCACCCGGCCGGCACCTGAGGTGGCGGCCGAGCTCGCCGTCCTCGCCGACGCCGTCAGAGCACGTCGGTCATGATCGCCCCGAGCTCCTCGGGGTACTTGCCCACGAAGTAGAGGAACGTGGGCTCGATGTGGCCGAACAGGTCGGTCCCGGGGGCGAGGGTCGACGCGAACCCGTTCAGGTACAGCAGGTTCTTGAAGAAGAGCACCAGCTCCTTCGGCAACGAGAAGCCGTTGCGGGCGAGCACCCGGATCACCGAGCCCAGGGCCTGGCCGAGGCGGTCGACCGTGAACTCGCCCTCGCGGGTGAGCAGGGTGGGGTCGATGGCCATCAGCTGCGCCTCGATCTCGGAGGCCAGCGTGGGCAGGTCGGCGCCGGGCGGTACCGCCCCGAAGGCCTGGAGCGCACGCAGCTGCAGGAGCTGGTCGTTGCGGCCGAACCCGAAGAGGAACATCACCGTGGCCGCCCGCTGCTCGGCATCGATGCGCCCGGCGATGCCGAAGTCGATCAGCGAGAAGTCGCCCCGGGGGTTGATGAGCACGTTGCCGGCGTGCAGGTCGCCGTGGAAGATGCCGTAGGCGATCATGTGCTCGAGCGTGGCGTTGATGGCCAGCGTGAGCAGGCGCTCGCCGTCCACCGCGTCGGGGTAGGCCTCCATGGCTCGGGTGTAGGGGACGCCCTCGACGCGGGTCATCACGAAGACGTCCTCGGTGGCGAGGTGGGGGATCGGCCGCGGGAAGGTGGCGAAGTCGTGCCCGGCCGCCTCGGCCGCGAGCGAGAGCTCCACCTGGTTGAGCGCCTCGAAGCGGAAGTCGATCTCCTCGAGCACCATCTCGGCGAACAGCTCCACGAAGCCGCTGAGGTTGGCGACGCGCGCCGCCTTCGACGCCCGCTCGCCGGCGGCCGCGGCGAGGGCCATGGCCCGCAGGTCTCGCTCGAACTGCTCGCGGAGACCAGGCCGACGGACCTTGACCACGACCTCGGTGCCGTCGAGGAGCGTCGCCGCGTGCACCTGCCCGATGGATGCGGCGCCGATGGGCTCGGTCTCGAACCGGGAGAAGACGGCCTCCAGCGGGACCTCGAAGCGCTCCTCGAAGATCTGCTCGGCGAGCCCCAGCGGCAGCGGCGTCGCCGTGTCGCGGCACCAGCCGAAGGCGTCGACCCACTCGTCGGGCAGCAGGCCCTGCGCGGTGGCGATGAACTGCCCGAGCTTGATGTAGGTCGGCCCGCCGGCTCGCACCAGCTCCTGGAGGTGCTTCATGGCGGCGCCCGGCTCCAGGGGGCCATCGAGCATCCGTCGCTTCGCATCCTCCTTCAGGCCCGGGGCCACGCCGCGGGCGAGCTCGACACCGGTGCGCCCCACGGCTCGCAGCGTGGTGGGGCGCAGCGAGGGTCGGGCCAGCTGGGCGGCCTCGGCCCGCACGCGCGCCCGGGCGTAGGGCCCCCAGGCCAGCCAGAGCTCGGCGTGGTCGCGCAGGCCGGGGTGGGCGGCGAAGCGCGCCGAGCGGGCCAGGACCTCGGCCATGTCGGGGAGGGGAGGGACGGGCACGAGGGCTCCTCGGTCGGTCGGCCGGAGCCGGGTCAGCGGGTCGCGTCGTTGGCGGCGGCGATCAAGGCGTCGAGGCCCGCCTGGAGCTCGGCGTGGGTGGGCCACCCGAACCCGAGCCGGAACGAGCGGTCGTCGAGCTCGAACCAGTGGCCGGGGCCGACGTAGGTGCCGTGGTCGGCGAGCAGGCGGTGGTGGAACGCGGCCTCATCGACGTCGACCTCGGGGCGGAACCGCACCAGCCCCACCACACCGCCGTCGGGGTGCACCCACTCGAAGGTGTGCTGCGAGGCGAACCAGGAGTCGACGATGGCCAGGCGCTCGCGCACGTCGGCGAGGATCGGTGGCAGGACCCGATCGCGCTCGGCGAGGACCCGGCCGGCGACGTGCTCGTCGATGATCGAACCGCTGATCACGATCTGCTCCTTGGCGGCCAGCAGCACCTCGAGGCGGGCCGGATCGGTGCACACGGCCCAGCCGGTGCGGATCCCGGGGAGGCCGTAGGACTTCGACATCGAGCTGATGCTGATGACGTGGCCGCCGAGGGTCGCGGCCAGCGGTGGGGGTGCGCCGTCGTGGGCGAGGTCCCGATAGGTCTCGTCGACGAGCAGCACGGCGCCGGCATCGGCGGCCAGGTCGGCGATGCGCCGAAGGTCGTCGTGCGGGAGCACCGTGCCCGTCGGGTTGTGAGGCGTCGTGACGCTCACGAGACGGGTGACCCCCGGCGTGACCCGTGCCTCGAGCTCGGCGACGTCGAGCTTCCAGTCGTCGTCGAAGGTGAGGTCGACGGTGTCGAGCTGGGCGCCGATGGCCCGGGGGGTCTCGAGGTTGGTGGCGTAGTTGCTGCGGACCACCACCGCGTGGTCACCAGGTTCCAGGGTGGACGTGGCGACGGCGAACAGCGCGGTGGCCGCACCCGGGGTGACCAGGACGTGGCGGGCCTCGATGCCGGGCGAGGAAGCGGCGACGGCCCGGCGCAGGTCGGGATCGCCCAGGTGGTCGCCGTAGCAGAGCACCAGGTCGTCGAGGTCCAGCTCGATCCCGAGGTCGCGCAGGCGGCGATCGGCGACCGAGCTCTCGGAGAGGTTGTTGGTGATGGTGTCGTAGCCCAGCTCCTCGGGCGACTCGACCTCGATGGGCATGCGGCGGTAGTGCACGGACGGAGCCTCGCGCGCTCAGGTGCAGGGACCGGCGGGGACGACCGAGCCGTCGGGGCGGACCGTCACGAGCGTCGGCGCCTCTCGGAGCAGGCCGGCGTCGACCAGGGCTTGCCCGTCGGAGGGCTCGTCGCCGTTCATCGCCTCGAAGGCAGCGACGGCGGTCTCGACCGTGCGCTGCTCGAGGAGGCAGGCCTGGGCCGATCCGGTGGGGTCGGACGCCACCCCCGGGCCGGTCGCGCCGCCGTCGGGAGCGAGGTCGTCGAGGCTCGTGGCCCGCCAGGCATCGCCGTCGAGCTCCATCGGGATCGTTCCCTCACCGAGCGCCCAGCGGACGTGGGCCGTGGCCCGGTCGCCGTCGCGGTCGACCTCGGTGACCTCGAGCGGCCCGGGATCGGCGGCCTCCACGGCCGCGAGCAGGACGCGCAGCGACTCCCGGCACGCGCTGCCGCTCGCGGCCTCGATCTCGGCCTTGGCCCGGTCGGTCAGCATCGAGCAGAGGGGGCCGGCGGCGCGCGCGTCGACGGTGGTCGCCAGCCCGGCGGCGGCGGCGGCGGGATCCGGGTCGTCGTCGGAGCCTCCGACCACGCGCGTCACGCCGAAGGCGATGAGCGCCACCGCGACGACCAGCAGGAGCAGCGGCACCACCGGTCGTCGCCGAGCCGCAGTCGTGGGTGCCGGTCGGGGCGGTGCGGTGGGCGGCTGCGGCACGGCCGCCGGTGGGAGGGGGCCGGCGAAGCCCCTCGGCGGGCCGGCGACGCCCGGCGGGGGCGACGCCGGAGCGCTCGACGCTGGTGCTTCGTCCCCTGGGTCCCGGTCGCTCATCGGCCCTCCTCGCTCGGCGAGTCTCCCACGTCGCGTGGGTGCCGACGCGTCGGCGGCCAGGTCAGCGGGCGGTGATGGCGTCGGCCACGGCGAGGATGCGCCGGGCGTTGTCGACGTGGAGGTTCTCGATCATCCGGCCGTTGTGGGTGACCACGCCCTTGCCCTCGGCGATGGCCGCCTCGAAGGTGGCGATGAGGGCCCGCGCGTCCTCGACCGCCGCAGCGGTGGGCGCCCAGGTCTCGTTGGCGGGCTCGATCTGGCTCGGGTGGATCAGCGTCTTGCCGTCGAAGCCCATCTGGCGGCCCTGGAGGCACTCGGCGGCGAAGCCGTCGGGGTCCTTGATGTCGTTGTAGACGCCGTCGAGGATCACCTTGCCGGTGGCGCGTGCGGCCAGCACGCAGAGGCCGAGGCCGGTGAGCAGCGGCTGGCGGCCGGGCACGTGCTCGGCGTGGAGCTCCTTGGCGAGGTCGTTGGTGCCCATGACCAGCACGGTGAGGCGCTCGCTGGCCGCCGCGATCTCCTCGGCGTGGAGCATGGCGACCGGCGTCTCGACCATCGCCCAGATCTTGGTGGCCTCGGGGGCACCGCCCGCGGCGAGCCCGTCCTCGATCTTGCGGACGTCGTCGACGCTGTTCACCTTGGGCACGACGATGGCGGCCGGGCCGGCGGCGGCGATGGCAGCGACGTCGGCCGCGTGCCAGTCGGTGTCGAGGCCGTTGGCGCGGATCGCCACCTCCTTGGTGCCGTAGGCGCCAGCGAGCACGAGCTCGCACACCCGGGCACGGGCCTCGGCCTTGGCGTCGGGCGCCACGGCGTCCTCGAGGTCGAGGATCAGGGCGTCGGCGTCGAGGCCCTTGGCCTTCTCGAGGGCGCGCTCGTTGGCGCCGGGCATGTAGAGGACGGAGCGACGGGGGCGGATCTCGTTCGACATGCTCAGACCTCCAGGCCCACGGCGCGGTACATCTCGGCCACGTCCTCGTCGCGCGCCGACAGCTGCCGGGCGAGGTCGACCATCACGTGGCACTGCTTCACGGAGGCGTCGTCCTCCATCTTCCCGTCGATCATCACTGCGCCGGTGCCGTCGCCCATCTCCTCGATGACGTGCAGCGCGTGGGCCACGTCCTTCGGATCCGGCGAGAAGACCCGCTTGGCGATGTCGATCTGCACCGGGTGCAGGCTCCATGCGCCGACGCAGCCGAGCAGGAAGGCGTTGCGGAACTGGTCCTCGCAGGCGACCGTGTCCTTGATGTCGCCGAACGGGCCGTAGAAGGCGAAGATCCCGTTGGCCACGCAGGCATCGACCATCCGGGCGATCGTGTAGTGCCAGAGGTCCTGCTGGTAGGTGGTGCGCGCGGTGGTCTCGCCCTCGATGTCGCCGTCGGTCGGATCCTGGCGCACGAGGTAGCCGGGGTGGCCGCCGCCGACGCGGGTGGTCTTCATGCGGCGGTTGGCGGCGAGGTCGGCCGGGCCGAGGCTCAGGCCCTGCATGCGAGGGCTGGCGGCGCAGATCTCCTCGACGTTCGCCACGCCACGGGCGGTCTCGAGGATGGCGTGGAACAGGATCGGCCGGGAGATGCCGGCGCGGGCCTCGAGCTGGGCCACGAGGCGGTCGGCGTAGTGGATGTCCTCGGCGCCCTCGACCTTCGGGATCATGATCACGTCGAGCTGGTCGCCGATCTCGGTGACCAGCGTGGTGAGGTCGTCGAGCACCCACGGCGAGTCGAGGCTGTTCACCCGGGTCCACAGCTGGGTCTCGCCGAAGTCGGTCGCCTTGGCGATGTTCACCAGGCCTTGGCGGGCCGCTTCCTTGTTCTCGGCCTTGATGGCGTCCTCGAGGTTGCCGAGGATGATGTCGACCTTCTTCGCGATGTCCGGCACCTTGGCGGCCATCTTCTCGTTGCTCGGGTCGAAGAAGTGGATCATCCGCGACGGGCGGAACGGGATCTCCCGGACGGGCTCGGGGGCGCCGGCGGCGAGCGGGCGGAAGAAGTCCTTCGGGTTGCGCATGGCCCAACCCTAGAGACGCACGCCCGGGCCGCCCCAATGGGCGCGGCCGCGGCCGACGGGGGCTCGGCGGGTGCTCGTCAGCTCGGGACGGGCGGGTAGCCGCCGAGGTCGTGGAGGGCCTCGGCGATGCGCCCGCCGACGCCGAGGCGGGTGATGTCGTCGTAGGCGAAGCGCCTCGGGGCGTGGTCCCACACGGCGTCGGCGTCGATGTCGAGCAGGTGGACGCGCCGTGGGCCGAGCCGCACCGGCCGGCCCGTCGCCGGGCGGTCGGGATCGAGCGCCTCGGTGTGGACCTCGACGAGCGGGAAGCGCTCGGCGAGGTCGGCCAGGAGGTCGCGGGTGGCCCCGAGGTCGACGCCGAGGTCGGCGGGGTCCTCGTGGCGCAGGCGCAGGGCGCGGGCACCCAGGTGGTGGTGGCCGAGCGCCTCGACCTCGCCCACCGTGTCGAGGCGGATCACCGCCCACCCGTCGAGGGTCACGCGATCGAGCAGGTGCAGCACCACCCACCGCTCGCCGAGCCCGACCACGAAGCCGGTGGACCGAGGTGCTCGCCAGAGGTTCCGGCGCAGGGACACGGGGTCGCCGTCGGCGAGCGCCTGCGACAGCATCCGCCGGTTCCGCTTGGCCCCCATGGCTGCATGTTGCCAGCCGCCGGGCCGCGCCCGTACCAACTTGACCGAACGGTCAAGTTCTTCGGTACGCTCGGAGCGACGCCAGGGGACCCGAGGAGGCCGCCGTGTACCAGTGGAGCGACGAGCAGGAGATGGTGCGCGGCGCCGTCCGGCAGTTCATCGACAAGGAGATCCGCCCGAACATCGAGGAGTTCGAGCACGGCGACACCCCGCCCTACGAGGTCTTGCGGAAGATGTTCCGCGAGTTCGGGATGGACGTGGCCGCCCGGGCCCGGTTCGAGAAGCAGATCGAGTTCGACAAGGCCGTGGCCGAGGCCCAGGCGAAGGGCGAGGCCCCGCCCGAGAAGCCCAAGCGCGACGGCGACGGCGGCGCCAGCTCGCTGACGCTCATCCCGATCATCGAGCTCTGCAAGGTCTGCCCCGGGATGGTCACCGCCATGGGCGTGTCCATGGGGCTCACCTCGGCCGCCATCAGATCGAAGGGCACGATCGCCCAGAAGGAGCGCTGGGTGCCCGAACTGCTCACCATGGAGAAGGTCGGCGCCTGGGCCATCACCGAGCCCAACTCGGGCTCCGACGCCTTCGGCTCGATGAAGTCCACCGCCCGCAAGGACGGTGACGAGTACGTGCTCAACGGCTCGAAGACCTTCATCACCAACGGCCCCTACGCCGACACGATCGTGTTCATCTGCAAGCTCGACGAGGGCAACGACCCGAAGGACCGCAAGATCCTCTCGTTCGTCCTCGACAAGGGGACCCCCGGCCTCGAGCAGTCCAAGCCCCTCCGCAAGATGGGCATGCACAGCTCGCCCACCGGCGAGCTGTTCCTCGACGACGTCCGCGTCGGCATCGACCGGCTCATCGGCGAGACCGAAGACGTCGCCAAGGGCGGCCGCGAGGGCGCCAAGGCCACCTTCATGCAGGAGCGCTCGGGTGTCGCCGCCATGGCGCTCGGGATCATCGAGGAGTGCCTGGCCCTGTCGATCGACTACGCCAAGAACCGCGTCCAGTTCGGCTCGCCCATCGGCGACTTCCAGCTCATCCAGGACAAGCTCGCCCGCATGGAGGTCGCCCGCCTCAACGTCGAGAACCTGGTGTTCCGCACCATCGAGATGTCGGCCGCGGGCAAGACGATGACCCTGGCCGAGGCGTCGGCGATGAAGCTGTA
>JAGQSL010000036.1 GCA_020439525.1 Acidimicrobiales bacterium
TCGATCATCATGCAGATCCTCGCCGTGGTGATCCCCAAGCTCGAGCAGTGGCAGGAGCAGGGCGCGGTCGGCCAGCGCAAGATCACCCAGTGGACCCGGTACCTCGGCGTCGGCATCGCCCTGCTGCAGGGCACCGGCATCACCTACCTGTTCCACACGGGCGGCGGCGGGTTCGGCTCGCGCGTCAACACCGGCGGGCTCGACGTGTTCGGCGACAACTACAACGCCTGGCGCTTCGCCCTCGTCGTGCTCACCCTCACCTCGGGCTTCGCCCTGCTGATGTGGTTCGGTGAGGTCATCACCCAGCGCGGCGTCGGCAACGGCATGTCGCTGCTCATCTTCGCTTCGGTGGTCAGCCAGCTGCCCCGGAACTTCATCACCGTGCAGCAGGAGAAGAACACCGGCGTGATGCTGGCGGTGATCGCCATGTTCGCCGTGCTGATGATCGGCATCGTCTTCGTGGAGCAGGGCGTCCGGCGCATCCCGGTGCAGTTCGCCAAGCGCCAGGTGGGCCGCAAGATGTTCGGGGGCCAGAGCACCTACATCCCGCTCAAGGTCAACGGGGCCGGCGTCATCTCCATCATCTTCGCCAGCTCGGTGCTCTACCTGCCGGTGATCGTGAGCCAGATCCTGCCCACGCCGAGCGACGGCTCGGAGAACTGGGCCACGTCGGTGCAGAAGTTCGTCGACGACCACCTCACCCGCTCGACCTCCGCGGTGTACCTGATCTCCTACGGCTTCTTGATCATCGTGTTCGCCTACTTCTACACGGCGATCCAGTTCGACCCGCACAAGCAGGCCGACCAGATCCGCAAGCAGGGCGGCTTCATCCCCGGCATCCGGCCCGGCTACCAGACCGAGCGCTACCTCGGGAAGATCCTCTCTCGCATCACCCTCCCCGGTGCCCTCTTCGTGGCCGGCATCGCCCTCATCCCGGCGTTCGTCCTCGGCAAGACCCTGGGCGACACCTCCGGCGGCCAGCGCCTCAGCTTCTTCGGCATCTCGATCCTCATCGCCGTGGGCGTCGCCCTCGAGACGGTGAAGCAGATCGACGGGCAGCTGATGATGCGCAACTACGAGGGCTTCCTCGACACCACGAAGGCCAAGGCGCGAGCCAAGGCCAAGAGCTCGAAGTAGGCGACCGTGACCGAAGGGGTCCGTCTCGTCATGCTCGGCCGCCAGGGCGCGGGCAAGGGCACCCAGGCCATCCGCCTCGCCCAGCACTACGTCGTGCCCCACATCTCCACGGGCGACATGCTGCGCGCCGCGGTGGCCGCCGGCACCGAGTTCGGCCTGAAGGCCAAGGAGGTGATGGACGCCGGGGGCCTCGTCTCCGACGACATCATGGTCGGGGTCGTCGACGAGCGCCTCCACCAGAGCGACACCACCGGGCGGGGCTACATCCTCGACGGCTTCCCGCGCACCGTGGCCCAGGCCGAGTCGCTCGCGGCCATCACCGCCGACCGCCCGCTCGAGGTCGTCGTGAACCTCGAGGTGCCCGAGGACGTCGTCGCCGAGCGCATCACCAAGCGGCGGGTCTGTCGCACCTGCGGCCACATCTACTCGGTCGACGCGCCGCCGAAGCACGGCTGGATCTGCGACGTCGACGGCGGCGAGGTGGTGCAGCGCGCCGACGACACGGCGGAGGCGGTGCGCAAGCGCCTCGACCTCTACGCCGCCGAGACGCTGCCGCTCGTGCCCTTCTACGCCGAGCGCGGCCTGCTGGTCGAGATCGACGGGCTCGGCAGCACCGACGAGGTCTTCGAGCGGATCTTCGCCGCCATCGACGCCCGACGCTGAGCGCGCCGTGCTGTTCTCGCGCACGCCCGCCGTCCGCACCCGCGAGCAGCTCGCCATCATGCGCCGGGCCGGGCGGGTGGTCGCCGAGATGCACGCCGAGATCCGGGCGGCCATCGCCCCCGGGACCACCACCGCCGAGCTGGACCGCATCGGGCGCGACGTGCTCGCCTGCCGCGGCGCCACTTCGAACTTCCTGGGCTACGGCCATCCGCCCTATCCGGCGGTGATCTGCGCCTCGCCGAACTCGATGGTCGTCCACGGCGTGCCGAGCGACCGGGTCGTGCTCCGCGAGGGCGACATCGTCTCGATCGACTGCGGCGCGATCGTCGACGGATGGCACGGCGACGCCGCGTTCACCGCCCCGGTGGGCGAGGTGTCCGACGAGGCTCGGCGGCTCATCGAGGTCACCGAAGCATCGCTCGACGCCGCCATCGCCGCCATGGTGGAGGGGAACCGGCTCGGCGACCTCGGCCACGCGGTCGAGTCCACGGTGCGAGCGGCCGGGCTCCACGTCGTCGCCGGCTACACGGGCCACGCCATCGGCCAGGCCATGCACGAGGCGCCGAACGTGCCCAACGTGGGGACGGCCGGCAGCGGCGCCAAGCTGCGCGTCGGCAACGTCTTGGCCATCGAGCCCATGGTCGCGATCGGCACCGACGACACCGACGTGCTCGACGACGACTGGAGCGTCGTCACCGCCGATGGCACCTGGGCGGCCCACGCCGAGCACACGATCGCGGTCACGCCCGACGGGCCCGAGGTGCTCACCCGGCCCTGAGGTGACCCACGTCACCGTCGGTGCGCCGTCACCGACGGTGATGACGATGGTCTCTCCCACGAGGGCGTCGCGTCGGGCGCCCGCTCGCCCGGCCACCGCGGAGCCCGATGGGACCCTGTCACGTCGAACCTGTCCTCCGAGCGCGCCGCGTCGCCTGCGCCGCCGTCCTCGCCGTCGTGCTCGGCGCGCGCCTCGTCGAGCGCCCGAACGTCGGCGCCGACGTGCCCGAGCCGCCCGGTCCCGTGGAGGCCACCGTGACCACCGTGGCGGTACCGAGCAGCATGGCTCCGGCCTCCACCGTGGCGCCGGCGCCGTCGACCTCGATGCGGTCGACGCCCCCCACCTCGCCGAGCCCTGCGCCGTCTACCACGGCGCCCACGGCCACCTCGACGTCGGCGCCTCGCCAGGGAGCGCCGGGCCACCGCCGGCGACCGGCCCCGACGACCCGACGAGCCGAGCTGCGGGCCGTGACCGGCCGCCTCGCCGGTGGCGGCGTCGTGCTCGGCGCCCTCGGGCTCGCGCTGCTCACCGCGGGTCGTCGGCGACGAGCGCTCGCCGTGGCCCCCGAACTGACCACCACCGGAAGGATGCGCCCATCATGAACGCGGACCAGCTGGAGGCCTGGGTCTTCCCGATCACCCGGCGGGGCTACGACCCCGAGCAGGTGGACGTCGTGGTGGCGGGCGCGGTCGCCGCGCTGCGCTCCTGGGAGACCGGTGGCGGGGGAGCGGCGCCCACCGATCCCGCCGGTCCCGACGAGTCCGGCGCCGTGGCCCGGCTCCGAGAGGAGGTCGTCGCGCTCGAGCGACGCCTCGACGAGGCGGTGCGCGCCCGATCCGACACCGAGGACCTCCGAGCGCACGCCGAAGCCCGGGCCACCTCGCTCGAGGCCGAGCTCCGCGCCGATCGCGAGCGCGCGAGGGCCGAGCTCGACCTCCTCCTCCGCCGGTGCGACGAAGCTGAGGCGCGCGCGGCCGAGCTGGCCGAGGCCCTCGAGGCGGGCGCTGCCGACGCGGCGGGCGGTGGGCCCGATCCGGCCGACGAGGGCGAGGAGCCGGGGCGCTCGACCGACGCCTGGCACGCCGTGGGCGTCCAGGTGGCGAGCGTGCTGCGGGCGGCCGACGAGCAGGCGCAGGAGCTCGTCGGGGAGGCGACGGAGCGGGCTGCCGAGGTCGAGGCCCGATCCTCGGCCGAGGCTGCGGCGCAGCGCGCCGAGGCGGATGAGTACGCCGCGCAGACGAGGCTCGCCGCCGACGACGATGCCGCTGCGGCACGCGCCGAAGCCGACGACGCCCGGCGCGACGCCCAGCGCGTGGCTGCGGAGGCCCGGCGCCAGGCCGAGGAGCTGCTCGTCGAGGCCGAGCGCCGGACCGTGGCGCTGCGGGCCGAGGCGGTCGACGCCACCCGCGCCCTCATCGAGCGCTCCACCGACAGCTACCAGGTGCTCGCCGCGCTGGCCGAGTCGTCGTGGACCGAGCTGGCCCGCCGGCTCGACGAGCTCGCGCTCGTGCTCGATGCGGCCAAGCGCCAGACGGGCGCCCGACTCGACCTCCGGCTCGACGTGCGCGACGTGCTCGAGGTCCTCGAGACCCATCGGCCGGGGGAGGAGGCGGCGGCTCCGTGAGCCCCCGGCGCGCCGACGCGGCGGCGCCGTGGGACCCCGACGGCGCCCTCCCCCTGCTGGCCGAGAGCGCACCTGAGGGCCTGGCGCGCCTCATTCACGACCACGGTGCGGCGATCGACCGAGCGATCCGGGCCCTCGGATCCACGCCCGGGCCTTCGCGCACCGAGGTCCTGGCGGCGGCGGTGGCGGCCTGCGGACGGGGCGAGGGGCCCGTCGCCGAGCTGCGGACCTACCTGCTGGGCCTGGTCTTCGGTTCGGCCGCCCCGCCGCCCTCGTCGGCCACGGACGAGGCGGTCCGCGTCCACCTCGAGGAGCGGTCGCCCGCGCAGCGCTCGCTCCTCTGGTTCGCCCACGTCGAGCACGATCCCGGCGCCCTGCGCGCGGCCCGCGTGGCGACCGCCGACCTCCAGACCGCGCTCGCCGACGGGCTCGGGGCGCCGCTGCCGACACGCCAGCTCGGCCCGGCCATCGCCCGCTCCGCCTTCGGCGAGCCCGGGGCGGCCTACGCTCGCCGAACGCTCGTCGAGCGCGCTCGGGCCGCGCTCTGGCCGGCGGGAGGACCGGTGGGCCTCGAGTGGGCGGGCCTGGCCCTGCTCGTGCTGGGGATCCTCGCCCTCGTCGGGGCCGTGGCGGGGGCCGTCGCCATGGTCATCGGGGCCCTCGGACCCTAGGGTGGCCATGCGCTCGCGCCCGTCGCCGATGTGGTAGGGCCTCAACTTGGACTCCGGCGACGGTCGCGTTACGATCGTCCTTCGGCCCATGTGGACCGCGCGCCCCCGGGGATGTGCGGTCGGGCCGGTCGCATCAGGTCGCACCAGGAGATTTCCGCTGCCCAAGCCCAAGGAAGACGCCATCGTCCTCGAGGGGACCGTGCTCGAAGCGCAGAAGAACGCGATGTTCCGCGTCGAGCTGCAGAACGGGCACGAGGTCCTCGCGCACATCTCGGGGAAGATGCGCATGCACTACATCCGAATCCTTCCTGGGGACCGGGTTCAGGTCGAGCTCACCCCCTACGACCTGTCCCGCGGCCGGATCACCTACCGCTACAAGTAGCCGAGTCGGGCACCCCGCCCGCACGGCCCCCGAACCCGAGGCACCGATGAAGGTCCAACCCAGCGTCAAACCCATCTGCGAGCACTGCAAGGTGATCCGCCGGCACGGTCGTGTCCAGGTCATCTGCTCATCCAATCCCCGCCACAAGCAGAGGC
>JAGQSL010000387.1 GCA_020439525.1 Acidimicrobiales bacterium
AGGCGGACGTTGGGCCGGTTGTAGGCCGAGAGGTACTCGTCGTGGAAGCACGGCCGCTTGCACAGGTAGCGGTAGTACGGCTTGAGCACCTCGGCCACCGCCTCGTCGGCCACGAGCTGGGCCACCCGGTCGCGGTGGTGCTCCATGATCTCGTAGTCGAGCGCCTCGGCCCGCCTGAGGTAGTCGGCGAAGCTCTCGTCGGGCTGCTTGCGGGGCGGGTTCTGCACGACGGCGTAGTGGTGGGTCCACCCGTCGTCGGTGAGGTCGACGTCCACCGGGCGCCCGAGCATCACGGCCTGGAAGTTGTCCATGCGCTCCAGCTGCCAGCCCGGCCGACGTGCCTCGGCGAACGAGGGGTCCGTCGGGCGGTTGCCGCGCTCGCCGATGGCGGACGGGGTCCGCTGGAAGACCGAGACGTGCTCGGCGGCGTCGGCCAGCGGACCGAGGCACTGGATGCCCGTGGCGCCGGTGCCCATCAGCCCGACCCGCTTCCCCGCCAGTCGGGTCATGGGCTGTCCGGGCCTGCCGCCCGTCACCGAGTAGTCCCAGCGCGCCGTGTGGAAGGCATCGCCGGCGAAGTCGTCCATGCCCGCGATGGCCGGCAGCTTCAGGAGGTTGAGCATGCCGACGGCGAGCACGTACCAGCGGGCCGAGAGCCGGTCGCCGCGGTCGGTCTCGATCTGCCATCGGCGGGCGTCCTCGTCCCACATCGCCCGTTCGACGCCCGTGTGGACCAGGGCGTCGCGGCAGAGGTCATAGCGATCGCCGATCGCCTGCAGGTGGGCGAGGATCTCCTCGCCGGAGGCGTAGCGGTGCGTCGGGACGTAGTCGAGCTCCTCGAGGAGCGGCAGGTAGATGTACGACTCGATGTCGCACATCACGCCCGGGTAGCGGTTCCAGTACCAGGTGCCGCCGAGCCCGCCGGCCTGGTCGACGATGCGGAAGCGGTCGATCCCCCGGTTGCGCAGCTCGACCGCCGCGAGCATTCCGGCGATGCCCCCGCCCACGATGACGACGTCGGGGTCGTCGACGACCGGGACGCGCTCGGCCATCGGCGTGAACGGGTCGGCGCGGTAGCGGGCCAGGCGCTCATCGTGGTCGAGGTCGCGGATGGCCGTTCGGCCCGGCACCAGGCGGCGGTCGCGCTCCGCCAGGTACTTGGCGCGGACGGCGTCGGGATCGAACGCCCCGGTCACGCGGCGATGCCGAGGAGCTCGAGCACGTTGTCGCGCATGACCGCCTTGGTCTCCGCCTCGTCGAACTCGGGGATGTCCTTCACGAAGGCGATCGGATCGGGCAGGCCCTCGGTGTGGGGGAAGTCCGAGCCGAACATGAGCCGCTCGATGCCCACCGCATCACGGAGCCGGGCCATGTCGTCCTCGTAGTAGGGCGAGATCCACACCTGCTGGCGGAACTGCTCCACCGGGTGCTGGTCGAACGCGAACGGCATCTTCCCGTAGGCGTCCTTCAGGTTGCGGAGCAGGTCGGGCACCCACATCGCCCCGTTCTCGATCGACGCGATCCGCAGCGCCGGGAAGCGCGACAGGAGGCCGTGGCAGACCATCGACGCCAGGGTGTCGGAGATGCCGCGATCGGCGAAGGCGACGAGTGGGAAGGCGGCGTGCTTGAAGCCCTCGAAGCCGCCGCCCCCGCCCTCGCCGGGTTCGGTGTTGCGCCAGAACCGGCCGTAGTGGCTCACCCCGGACAGCCCGGCGTGGAGCACCATCGGCACCCCGGCCTCGGCGACGAGGCCCCACACCCGGTCGAACTTGGGGTGGGCGGGCGAGACGTAGCCCTCGGCGCCGTCGGGCACGGGGCCCGGGATGGTGACGAGCACCCGGGCCCCGGCGTCGAGCACCCGCTGCACCTCGGCCTCGGCGAGCGCCGGGTCGGCGAGGGTGATCATCGGCGCGGCGTAGAGCTTCCCGTCGCCTCGGTCGAAGCCCCAGTCCTCGTCGAGCCACGTGTTGAACGCCGCGAACGCGGCGTGCAGCGCCGGCAGGTCGCGCCGCAGCGCTTCCTGCATGCCGACGCCCAGGGTGGGGAACAGCAGCGCCCCGTCGAGCCCCTGCTCGTCGAGCTGGCGCACCCGAGCGGCGCGGTCGCGGTACTCGGGGTGCTCGCTGATGGGGTCGAGCTCGCCGAACATCGTCTTCAGGTCGAGGCCGCCCTCGTTGCGGCCCCGGAAGTAGTCCTCGAGCGAGCCGGGCGCGGCGATCGGGTCGAAGGTCGGGTTGGGGATGAACTTGTTGACCTTCCCGCCCACCAGCAGGCGCTGCTTGCCGTTCACCTCCGCCCACTGCATGCACCGCTTCGCCATCTTCGGGTCGATGTGGCGGGTGAAGGCGTCGGTGGCCTCGTAGTAGTGGTGGTCGGCGTCGAAGGGACGGAACCCGAGCTCGGTCATGGCATCGAGCCTACGCCTCATCTAACGCTCGTGTCAGCTAGCGTCCCGGCCCATGGGGGACGTGCCGGTCATCGATGCGTGGGTGAACATCTTCCCGGAGTCGTTCGCCGCGAGGTGGGCGTCGAAGGACGAGCAGCAGGGCGTGGTGCAGCTCTTCGGGCCGGACCTGGCCAAGGGGCCCACGGTCGAGGGGCTCATCGAGTCGATGGACGAGGCCGGGATCCAGACCGGCGTGCTCACCGCCGGCCTGAGCGACCCCGAGCGGGCCCACCGCGTCGGGGGCTACGCCGCCGAGGACTTCCTCGCCATCGCCGAGGAGCACCCCGGCCGGTTCCTCGTGTCGGCCGCGGTCGACAAGGCGTCCAAGCCGGCGGCCAACATCCGCCGCCTGCGCGAGCTCGCCCAGCACCCGGCCTTCGTGCTGGCACGCGTCACGCCGCTCGTCGAGCAGCACGACCTCAACCACCGCCTCTACTACCCGGTCTACGCCACGGCCGAGGAGCTCGGGATCCCGATGTCGATCAACGTCGGCATCCCGGGGCCGCAGGTCCGCTCTCGCTGCCAGGACCCGGTCCTGCTCGAGGACGTGCTGATCGACTTCCCGAAGCTCACCGTGATCGGCGCCCACATGGGCCACCCGTACGAGGCGCTGCTCATCCAGTACATGCTCAAGTGGCCGCAGCTGCACCTGATGACCTCCGCCTACCTGGCCACCTACATGGACCCGGCGATGGTGAGGTTCATGGACTCCTCCCGAGGCCGCGGCCGGCTCCTCTTCGCGTCCGACCACCCGGTCATCCCGGCCAAGAAGGCGATCGACGCCGCCCGGGCCCTGCCGCTCTCCGACGAGGGCATGGCCGAGTTCCTCGGCGGGGCCGCGGGCCGCCTCCTCGTCCGGGACTGACGCGGTGACGGTGCACGAGGCGGGCGAGCACGTCGCCGCCCAGGCTCGCCTCCGCCCGGACAAGGCTGCCGTCGTGATGGCCGCGTCGGGTCGCACCACCACCTACGCCGAGCTCGACGATCGATCCGTGCGCCTCGCCCGTCTGCTGCGCGCCCACGGCCTCCGCACCGGCGACCACCTCGCCGTGCTCGTCGGCAACGAGCCGGCGTTCTTCGACGTGGTGTGGGCGGCGATGCGCACCGGGCTCTTCGTCACGCCGATCAACTGGCACCTGGCGCCGGCCGAGGCCGGCTACATCGTCCGTGACTGCGACGCCACCGCGCTCGTCACCTCGGCGATGGTGGCCGACGTGGTCGAGGCCATCGACCTCGCCGACCTGGCCGGCATCGAACTGCTGCTCTCGGCCGCCGACCTCGACGCCGCCCTCGCCTCGGTCGAGCCCGGCGAGGTGGACGACGAGCACGAGGGCGGCTGGATGTTCTACTCGTCGGGCAC
>JAGQSL010000388.1 GCA_020439525.1 Acidimicrobiales bacterium
CCGCACTGGCCCGAGCCGTGGGGGCTCGCCGCCGATCCCATCCACCAGCTGATCATCGACGACGAGCTGCGGGCCGCCAAGGTCAAGCGGCCCTCCAACCAGATCGGCATCGGGTGGGCGGGCCCGACGCTGATCCACGCCGGGTCCGAGGAGCAGCAGCAGCGGTACCTGCCCGGCATCCTCTCGGGCGAGGAGATCTGGTGCCAGCTCTTCTCCGAGCCCGAGGCCGGCTCGGANNNCTGGCCAACCTCGGCACCCGGGCGGTGCGCGACGGCGACGAGTGGGTGGTGAACGGGTCGAAGATCTGGACCTCGCTCGCCCAGTTCTCGCGGTTCGGCATCCTGATCGCCCGCACCGACCCCGACGCTCCCAAGCACCAGGGGATCACCTACTTCGTGTGCCCGATGGACGCGCCGGGGGTGGAGATCCGGCCGATCATCGAGATGACCGGCGGCCACACGTTCAACGAGGTGTTCCTCACCGACGTGCGCCTGCCCGCCGACGCGGTGGTGGGCGAGGTCGACCGGGGGTGGGCGCTCGCCAAGGTGACCCTGGGCAACGAGCGGGTGAGCCTCTCCTCGGGCGGCGCGCTGTGGGGGCTGGGACCGACCGGTGCCGACCTGCTCGACCTCGTGCGAGCACAGGGCGGGGTCGCCGATCCGCACCTGCGCCAGCGCCTCGCGGCGGTCCACACCACCGAGGAGATCCTCCGCCTGATCCGCCTGCGGACCGTCTCGGCGATGGTGCGGGGCGAGGCACCCGGGCCGGAGGCGTCGATCCGCAAGGTCATGGCCGACGAGCACGGCCAGGCGATCATGGCGCTGGCCATGGACCTCGCCGGCACCGCCGCCCTTGGTGCCGGGGCCGGACCGCTCGGGGTCGACGACCCTACCTGGGCCTACGGCTACCTGTTCTCGCCGGCGCTCACGATCGGCGGCGGCACGGGTGAGGTGCAGCGCAACATCCTCGCCGAGCGGGTGCTCGGGCTGCCCCACGACCTCGACGTCGAGGCCGGCAAGGCGTGGAACGAGCGCACCTCGGCCTGACCCGGCTGCACCGGCACCCGTAGGATCGGCGGACCATGGCCGAGCCCACCCCCACCTCCGATGCGCCCAAGCGCTACGTGGTGCGGACGTTCGGGTGCCAGATGAACGAGCACGACTCGGAGCGGATCGCCGGGCTGTTCGATGCCGACGGCATGGAGGCCACCGACGACGTGGAGGCCGCCGACGTGGTGGTGCTGAACACGTGCTGCATCCGGGAGAACGCCGACAACAAGCTCTACGGCACGCTCGGGCACCTCAAGTCGCTCAAGGACCGCCGGCCGGGCATGGAGATCGTGGTGTCGGGCTGCCTCGCCCAGAAGGACCGCGAGTCCATCCGCGAGCGGGCGCCCCACGTCGACCTGGTGTTCGGCACCCACAACGTGCACCGCGCCGTCGACCTGCTGCACCGCAGCCGCGAGGAGGGGCCGCTCACCGAGATCCTCGAGGCCACGGTGGCCGACGACCACGAGCTGTTCCCCTCCGCGATGCCGGCGCGGCGCGAGCTCGGCCACGCCGCGTGGGTCACGATCCAGATCGGCTGCGACAACTCCTGCGCCTTCTGCATCGTCCCGGCGGTGCGCGGCGAGGAGATCTCGCGCCCCTTCGACCGCCTGGTCGACGAGGTGCGCCGCCTGGCGGCCGAGGGCGTCACCGAGGTGACGCTGCTCGGCCAGAACGTGAACTCCTACGGCCGCGACCTCACCCTGGCGGCCCGCCAGGCCGGCGAGGACGTGCGGGTCCGGCCGCTCTTCGCTGACCTGCTGCGCGAGGTGGGGGCGGTGGAGGGGATCCGCCGGGTCCGCTACACGAGCCCGCACCCCAAGGACCTGCGGCCCGAGACGATCGCGGCGATGGCCGAGGTCCCGACGGTGTGCGAGCACCTGCACC
>JAGQSL010000389.1 GCA_020439525.1 Acidimicrobiales bacterium
GGCCCGCAGCAGATCGGGTTCCCCCTGCACCGGGTGCGCACCAGCCGCGACGGCCGGTGGAACTACCAGGGCTTCGAGGGAGCTCGGCTCTGGGACCGGGTCGATGGACCAGGGGTGTTCACCGAGCCCGAGCGCATCCTCGCCGAGCACGAGGCCGAACAGGGGATCTACGGACCGCTCGGCGGCCCGGTGGGCGATGCCCGGCGCTCCCACGACGGGCGCAGCACCTACCAGGACTTCGAGCGAGGGCGGATCTACGACCGGGCCGACACCCTGGTGGAGATCCACGGCGCGGTCTTCCTGCGCCACGAGGCGACCGAGGGCGTCTACGGCCCACTCGGCTACCCGACCGCGGACCTGGCCCGCGTGCCCGCCAGCCGAGGCAAGGTGCAGACGTTCGAGGGTGGGCGCATCTGGTACACGGCGAGCACCGGCGCCCACGCCGTCTGGGGATCGATCCTCGACCGCTACCTGGCGGAGGGCGGCCCGACCGGCGCCCTGGGCTATCCCACCTCGGAGCGCCAGCCCGCCGAGCCCGCCGGCTCCTCGGTGCAGCGCTTCGAGCACGGAACGATCGAGCGGAGCCCCGCCGGGGTCGTCACGGTGGCGCCCGGCCCCTAGCGGCGAGGAGCCGGACCGGGGAGGACCGGTCGGCTCCGATGAACTGCGGCGGCGCCTACCGTCCAACCTGCATGGCCACCTACCTGCTCATCCCCGGCGCGGGCGGCGACGCCCGGTACTGGCGCTTCGTCACCCCCTTGCTGGAGGCGGCCGGGCACCGTGCCGTCGCCGTCGGCCTTCCGGCGAGCGATCCCGATGCCGGCCTCGATGCCTACGTCGCCGCCGCGCTCGAGGCCGTCGGCCAGCCGGACGGCGAGGTGGTGGTGGTCGGCCAGTCGCTCGGCGGGTTCACCGCCCCGATCGTCGCCGAGCAGATCGGCGCGTCGGCGCTCGTGTTCGTCGCCGCCATGATCCCGAAGCCGGGCGAGTCGGCCGGCGACTGGTGGGCGACCAGCGGCTTCACCGAGGTCTGGGGCGACCAGGAGATGGACGTCGTGGAGCACTTCTTCCACGACGTTCCGCCCGAAGTGGTCCGAGTAGAGCTGGACCGCGGTGGGCCCGAGCAGGGCGATCGCGTCATGGCCGACCCCTTCCCGCTCCGGGCGCTGCCGGCGATCCCGACGCGCGGGATCGCTGCCGCGAACGACCGGTTCTTCCCCGTCGGCTTCATGGACCGACTCATCCGCGACCGCCTCGGCGTCGAGCCCCAGCACATCGCCTCCGGCCACCTTCCCGCGCTCGCCAACCCGGAAGGCCTCGTCGAGCTCCTCCTGGCTCGACCGTGAGGGGCAGCGCGGCTGCGGGCGGCGGCGCTCAGGCCATCCGCTCGAGGGCGTCGAGGATCAGGTCGAGGCCGAACTCGAACTCGCGGCGGAAGTCGTAGCCGGGCTGCAGCACGTGTTCGACCGTGAACTCGGCGAGGTGCGGGTAGTCGCCCGCGGGCAGCGGCTCGATCATGGACGCCGCGAGGTCGGCCATCTCGACGCCGCCGGTGGCGGGAAGGTTCGCCTCCTGGAGCGCGAACCCGTACACGTAGCTGTCGAGCAGGGCGTAGGCGTGCGCCGTCATCTCCCACGACAGGCCGCCGCGGCGCA